>JAQXNU010000097.1 GCA_029098165.1 Clostridiales bacterium | reverse complement strand
TATTAACTACACCACTTCGCTCTGAAAACATTCCTCCAAGAGCAACGATCAATAGAGGAATACTAAATAACATTGTTTGCTGTATTAAGAAATAGAATGCATCCATTATTTTTGTTCTCCTCCATTCTCATTCGTTTCGCTCAAATCACCTACTGCATCGCGACCTGGCTTCTCGCCTGGAATTGGCTGATGGAGTGGTGACGGTATCTGCGGACTCGCAGAATCTGGCATATGAGTTGTATCATTTTCTCTCTTTCTATGAGATCTCTTCGTAATAAATGTACGAACGATCATAGAGAATGCACTAAAGTAAATAATGACAGCGATAATAATATCAATGATCTCATTGGAGAACTCAAATAGCTGAAGGTAAAATCCACCCTGTTTGATATAAGCAACAAAGATTGCAGCTAATAAAATACCTAATGGATGAGATAACCCTAATAATGCTACGGAGATACCATCGAAACCTGCGGATGCTAATTCATCAACAACTTCAATATATTGACCAGAACCAGCAAGGTAGAATAAACCACCACCAAGACCAGCAAGTGCACCAGAGATAGCCATAGAAAGCATAATACTCTTCTTTTCATTGATACCTGCATATTTACTTGCATCACGGTTAAAACCAACTGCTCGTAATTCAAAACCAAAAGTTGTCTTTGTTAATACGACATAAATAATGATCGCTGCTGCAATGGCAATTACAATTCCTAAGTTAACATAAGAACCCGCAAAAATCTTATTAAGTCCTGCTTTTGGTATAATTGCAGTAGAAGCCACTGGCTTCGAACGATTTTCTACTTTATTAAAAAGTGCTGGTGTATCTTTTACCAGCCAGTTTACAAGATACATACCAATGTAGTTTGTCATGATACAAGCGATAACTTCATTGATGTTGACCATAGCTTTTAAAATACCAGGAATTAAAGCCCAAATCGCACCTGCGAAAACAGCTGCAATCAATGCTACAATCCAATGTACACTTCCTAAGTTACTACAAAGAATACCTACCGCAACAGCAGCAAATGCACCGATTGTAAACTGTCCTGAAGCACCAATGTTAAATAATCCTGTCTTAAATGCAAAACCAACGGATAAACCAGTACAGATGATCGGTGTTGCATAATAGAGCACCTGACCGATACCTTTCATTCCTTCTGATAAGGCACCAGTCAAGATTGTTGTAAATCCATCGACTGCCTGCGCTGGATTACTGATCAATAGGATGACAAATCCAACAAGTAAACCAATAACAATTGCGAAAATCGAGGAAATCAAGCCCAGATTAATGGATATGTTACGTTTACCATTACGTATTTTGTCCATTATGCTTTCCCCCTTTTCGATCCGGCCATATAAAGACCTAATTCCTGAATTGAAACATCTTTAGGATTAAGATTTGCAACAATTTCACCTTCGTACATAACTAAGATACGATCACTTAAATTCATTACCTCATCTAATTCGAATGAAACCAATATTACTGCACTTCCACGATCACGTTCTTTCACTAACTGTTTGTGAACCGATTCAATCGCACCTACATCAAGTCCTCGAGTCGGCTGAACTGCAATCAAAAGATCAGGTTTACGATTAATTTCACGTGCAATGATTACCTTTTGCTGATTACCACCAGACATACTACGTGTTGTTGTAATTGCACCTTGTCCACTTCTGATGTCATATTCTTCAATTAACTTATTTGCATTTTCACGGATTGGTTTTCTCTTAATAAAACCACCCTTTTGGTACTTCTCAGTAAAATACTCTTGTAATACTAGATTGTCTTCCACGCTGTAATCAAGAACCAAGCCGTGTTTATGGCGATCTTCAGGAATATGAGATAAACCGTGGGTATTACGATAACGTATTTTCTCCTTTGTAATATCCTGACCACTTAATTCTATTTTGCCGTGATCATTCTTTAGTAATCCTGTGATTGCTTCAATTAATTCAGACTGACCATTTCCATCGATACCTGCGATACTTACGATCTCACCTTTTTTCACTTCAAAGGATACATCATGAACAAGAGGTTTCTTATTACCTTTTTGTTTTGAATTTACGGTAAGATTGCTTATCTTTAGTACAGTATCCCCTGGTTGTGCTTCTGTTTTATCTACCTTGAAGTTAACCTTACGACCAACCATCATCTCTGACATTTCTTCTTTTTCTGTTGCCGCAACATCTACTGTTCCAATGTATTTCCCACGACGTAATACAGAACAACGATTTGCTACAGCTTTAATTTCATTCAATTTATGAGTGATGAAAAGAATGGATTTTCCTTCTTTTACAAGATTTCTCATAATATTCATTAATTCATCGATTTCTTGAGGAGTTAAAACTGCTGTAGGTTCGTCAAAAATGAGAATTTCATTATTTTTATAAAGCATTTTAAGGATTTCTACACGTTGCTGCATACCAACACTGATATCCTGAATATAAGCATCTGGATCCACATGGAGATGATACTTGTCAGAAAGTTCAATAACTCTCTGTCTTGCTTCCTCCATTTTAAGAAATCCTCCACTTACTGTTTCAACGCCAAGGATAATATTCTGTAGTACCGTAAAGTTGTGCACAAGTTTAAAGTGCTGATGTACCATTCCAATTCCCAAAGCATTCGCCATCACAGGACCGTTGATTTTAACTTCCTCTCCCTTGACTTTTATGGTTCCCTTTTCCGGTTGGTATAAACCGAATAATACACTCATCAATGTAGACTTACCAGCTCCATTTTCTCCAAGCAATGCAAGGATCTCGCCTTTTTTTAAACGAAGGGTAATGTTATCATTAGCAATGATACCTGGGAATTCTTTGGTGATATTAAGCATCTCAATAATATATTCCAAAACTTTTCTCCTATAACTATCTTATTTTGTTACAATAGTTATTTTTCCCTTTCTTAATCCTAAAAAGGGCTGTTACACCAGAGCATACAATCCCCTTTGTGTAACAGCACTTTTAAATATTATTTTACTTCATCAATCTTTACGATAGATATTGGTAATTCAGTAACTTCTTTATTAGTATCAACTTCAAGATTAAATTCACCAGCAACTAATTTTGCATATAATTCTTCATAGTCTGCCTTAGTAAAGTTTTCGAATTTAGAAGTTTCCATTGGAAGACCTACACTGTTAGTAGATGCATCAAGTGTAACCACCTGTCCACCTGGGAACTTTCCTTCATAGAAAGCTTTAATTCCGTCGTATACTGAGTTTGATAATAATTTCATAGCAGAAGTAATAACTACTTCTGATTCGCTGCTCTGGTCTACGTCAACGCCAACAACTTTACCGTTAGCATCCTGAGCTGCTGCCATTACAGAGTTTCCTACTGCACCGCCACAGCCAAATACAACTTCTGTTCCACTCTGGTACCAAGATGCTGCGATTGTCTGTGCTTCTGGTGTAGCTGCAAAACCACCTGTATAATGATATTTCATGTCAATTGACTCAAGACCCATCTCTTGAGCTGCTGTTTCTGCACCAAGTACAAAACCGTGTCCGAAACGAACTACTGCTGGTACTGCCATACCACCCATGAAGCCCAACTTAGTATAACCTTCTTTAACTGCTGCATAACCTGCTAAGAAACCAGCCTGTTGTTCTGCATAATAGATTGAATATACGTTATCTTTAATAGTAATATCCCCATCTTTTTCTGGCTGACTATCCACGATGATAAATTTAACATCTGGATATGTAGTCTGCGCATCGTATAAAGCTTCTGCAAACTTAAATCCTGGACATACGATCAATTTAGCTCCCCCACGTACTGCTAAGCCAATTGTTTCAAGATATGCTGCTGTTGTAGCTTCAGCTGGCTGATAATACTTGCTAGTCTTACTGTTTTCATCAGCATAAGCAACTAAGCCTTCCCATGATCCTTGGTTAAAAGATTTGTCATCAATTGTTCCAACGTCTGTTATAAGTGCTAACTCATAACCTGATGATGTGTTTGAATCGTTGTTTGGTGTTTCTGTGCTTTTCTTACCGCAACCTGTAAATACTGTTGCTGCTAAAGTAAGCGCAAGCGTGAATGACATGAATTTTCTCATTACTGACTCCTCCAAAATCTTTTTGCATTTATATAGAATTTCTTTCAAAGAAATATCTATCAATAGTGTGACTGATTTTTCCTCAATTTATTCGATAAGTCGAGGCCAGAACTGAATTTATAACCTTAAAAAGGTTATCATTTATTCAAACACATTTCTAGGTAATTTTTACTGGAAATTGTACCATTAAATACCAAAACGCCCCTTGTAAATACAAGGGGCGTTTCTTCTTAACTCTTAATTACATTTCCTCTAGTTCACGTTTAATTCTCTTTCGATAATGAATGAATATACTAATTGCTCCTATGATAACTATTCCTGAAGTAATTGCGATGACCCATATCCAGAAATAACCAATATGGATATTCGTCTTTTCCTGAATATTATTGGTATTACCCGCCATATCATCAAGAACGATTCCGACATTATGCCACCCTTTAGAAAATGTAAATTGAATGGTTCCTTCGTCCTTTGAATAAGTAAATGGAATCGTTTTCCCATTATCATAGATTTTACAAGCACTCTCATCTACCAGCTCACTGATATTGGAAAGTGTGATCGTACGAGCATCTTCCCCATAAAACCAGTGCCAGGAACTTAACTCATCCGGCAGAGTACAGGTTGGTTCGATATTATCAATATGCATCTTACCAAGGTCAATTCGACGACCTTCATTTTTTACCGTTAAATGTAACTCGACGTCAGTATCATCTTGGAAGTTTTCTTTAAAGAAGCCAGACTCCAATTTAAAATTACAATTCTGTACACCATAAATAGTCTCTTCTTTCGTGCATTTTGCATTCGTAGTGATTTCCTTACCATTTCCATCACGTAATACAATATCAATTGGTGTACCTTTTTGAGTCATTGTAAATATTTCAATATCCTTAAAACTCGATGGTTTTTTACTAATTGCCTGACCATCTTCATACTCAAACGAATACAAACCTGTTTTTTTCTCAAGATTACTATCCAAAATAAATGCTAAGACATCCTGATTTACCATACGAACATAGGTATTATAGTTAACATCGCTTTCATTTCCTGCCCGGTCGACTGCTACAAGTTCAACTGCATACACACCATCTCGGGTAAAGTTCGGCAAAGTAAATTTATTTCCTTCCACGCTACCTTTCATAACCTCTGGCTTAATCACTACCATATCTGAGGTTGAATAATCTGGAACATAGACAGTTAGTACATAGTTTAATTGTGTGATATTTAAGTCCTCAAATTCAATGGTTGGTGCTGGGGCATCTTTTCTGTTATAGGAGTAAACATCTAAGAAATCGGTATCTTCTTCTCCTACCCAGGAATTATTCTTACGAGTAACCACTGGTTTTGTCCTATCTATTTCAAATATAGCTGTATTATGTTCATCAGCACTATTTGAAGCAAGATCAACAGGAGCAATTTCGATATAGTAGATCGCATCATTCTCAATAGTAACAGAGAGTGTATGGACATCTCCCTGAGTATTCCATCTTGCTCCACTTACAAACATACCAGTAGCATCTTCTAGTCCTTCCCGATTATGTTCTTCTCCCGATGCTTTTCTAAGTACCTTAAGATTGGTCAGCTCAGGATTAAAATTATGTTCTGTTATTTTTATGTTCACTGTTTTATCAACATTGAAACTGTTATTAAAGTCATTGCTAAATTCATTAAAGTTTTCTTCGATGACTGGCTTCGTCTTATCAACATAAAACATCCTTTCATTACCACCCACGAAGTTCACGATTGCTATTTGATCACCTAAATCGGTTCCTGTTACATCAAAGGTATAATCACCTTCATCAAAATTGATCACAGCACAATGTTCTGTTTTTGATGTTTCTGTAAAGTTATACCCTGGTACATTACCAAATGTGTTCTGAATCGCTATTTTAATCAGAGACGGATCAAAATTACGATCAGTCACCGTAATATCAGCAACACGATTTTGATTGTAATATAAGTCAGAGTCATCATCCTCTCGAAAAACAACGTTAATAATCGGAACTGTTTTATCAATTGTAAACTTTTCACTTCGAACATTGTCCATTTGATTCAGTGTGTTATCCGTCGCATCAAAAACTAAGATAATATCATTGTCATCACTTGGGAATGTAAAAGTCTTTGTAACCTCTGTTACAAGGTTTACATCAACTCCTGTAACAACCCATCCATCCTCTAATTCCTCTTCAACGTTATAGCTTTTGTTCTCGATATCAATAACTTTTCTTTCATATGGATCTAACTCTGCACTCTTTACATAGCCAATCTGCTTGATTCCAGAGACGGTATCCGTAATCACCACCGTAAAACTGTTCGTTTCGGTATAAAGATTATTCCCCGCTGCATCACGATGAGTCGTGCTTACGTTCTTTGTTATCTTTATATCAGGAGCAGCATAATCTACAACATATGCTTTTGCAGTACGCCAACCAGATCGATTTAGAACATTATCAAAGGCATCGACATAAATCTGGCCTTTAAAACCTTCTGGAACGCTAATCGATGCAACTCCGTCGATAATCTCTTGTACCCCTTCGATTACTTCTTGTTGTTCGCCATTTACGTAAGGGACCAAGCGATAAGCGATCTGATAGAGGCCAGAAGATGGAATGCTATCTGTTACATCCACTGTAACATTAAAATCTGTCTTAAAGTAATAACCATACTCGAGTTCTTCCATAAACATCTCAGTATTTTCGATTCCATTCGAAGTCTTTGGAAGAAAGTTAATTCGATTGATCACTGGTCTTACTAAATCCATATAGTAAGTTGTTTCATATTTTGTCATATTGCCAGCATTATCTGTCACACTTACTAAGACTGTATATTTACCATCTTCTGAATTACCAGCTACCGAACTAAAATAGTCTGTGTCAAAGACATAACTCAGTAATTCGTTATTACGTTCTAGTGCTGATTCAGCAACTGACTTCTTTAGTAAATCGATATTATTCTTATCCTTAGTTATACTTACTCCATTTACGGTTAAATCAATATTATTGATACCAGAATCCTTATCTTGTGTTGTTAGTACAATTGTTTTGTTGGAATTGTACCAGACTTCGCGCTCCGTTCTGTTATCACTATTGCTATCTGGAAGACTTAAGTCTAAATCAGGAGATATGACTTCTGTCATTGCAAACTTACTACTAGTAGATTCCGTTCCGAGGATATTTCTGATATTAGGGTTATAGTTACCTTCCTTTCCAAAGTTATCGTATACTCTGAATTCTAAATTTCCTAGAGCTGGTACACTACTTACTGGTATTTCAAAGGAAAAAACATTACTGCCTTCATTGGTTAAAGTCTTGGCATTGGTTTCCCCACCAAATCTGACCGTTGCATATTTCACACCACTATCATGATCTAGATCATGCGTATAGATTTTAAATAGCAAAGTATCATTGGAATAGATACCAAAAGATAGTATGTTTAACACTGTATCCAATAAATCTGTCTTCTTTTGAACAACTATACTATCAATTTGCGGAACTCCTAAATCCTTATATACCGTCACACTTCCTAAATTAAGGGTATTACCTGCAAAATCTGTTACGGTACCCGTTACGGTATAAGCATGTTGACTATCCACACTAATATTCTTAGTATCGACAAGAACGTAATAATTCCCTGAACCGTCCAATTGTATTGAACTATGAGAAAATGTAAATGGTTCATCATTGATCTTTATCGAAAAACTCTCCAGCCCAGATGCTTCATCCATAGAATCCACACGAAACGTTATCACTTGTTCACCATCAAACCATCTCTTTCCGTCATATAGAAATCCTGTAGGACTGTTTACTGAAATAGTTCCGCTTTTGGGAGGTGTCGTATCTTTATAAAATTGAATGGAACTTCTCGTTGCATTACCACAGTTATCCTTTACTTCCACTGTAACTTGATGTTCGCCATCTGCAAAATCTCCAATACGATAGGTCTCTTCATGTTCTGTTGTTGGATAAGAAAACTCTTTATTCGAGTACATTACTACATCATTATCGGTAATTGTGACAGAATAGAATCCACTTTTCACTTCACCTTGATCGTCCGCCACCTTAATCGTCATCATGGTTTCCTCTTTACTCTTACCAAACCATACTCTATCTTGGGTATCTTTGAAGCCCTGATTCAAAATGTCTCCAAAATCGATAGTAGGTGCATCATCTTCTATGATCAGATCATCGCTTTCAATCTTATCATCAATAAGAATATCTTTCACAAATGCTGTTTTCGTATTGTATGAGTTATCCTCAACGGTAACGCTCATCCCACTCAGTATTTTATCTGGAGACACTACAATGACATATTCATTACTATCTTCCACTTTTTCAGCTACAATATCATTAATCTTCACTGTTGCTACACCAGAATTATAGTAATTGTTTTCCTCATCAGTAATATTTTCATTATCATTTGCTTTTATGGAAACTTCAACCACATTTCGATAGAACGTTCCATATAGAGCAAAAAACAATTCATCTTCCGATTCATCGCTTAGTGGTTTTCTTATCTCAATACTTTCAATCTGAGGTTCTCGCATATCACTTCCGATTGGGTCTGTCATTGGAGCAAGATCGTCATACACATTACCCACATTATCGGTAACCCTCAAATGTAACGTGTGCCTATTATCCGGTACTAGCATCGAACATACCCATGGTAAAAATATGTCATATATTGATTGATTGCTTTTATACTCATTAAATACTACATAATGAGTGCAAAATGGTTGACCAGGTTCTAACCTAAAGCCTTCATCCCATAAGTATTCTACCTTTGCAATTCCAGTATCGGAATCACTAACATCAACTGTAGCTTTTACTTTAGACTGGAAATTTCCATCAATACTAATAATCTTAACATCTGGTATCTTTTTATCAATGATTAATGGTTGATCGACTTTTGTAATTTGTGAAGCAAATGTATCACTTGTTCCATTAGAAGGATACCGTTCGGATTCTCCACATGAATTGGTTGCATATGCTTTTAAATATTTTGTAACACTAGATCCTTCTTCTACATCCAACACAAAGTCTGCTGTGTAATAATATCGATCACTATCTTCACTCTTATTTGAGGATGAAGCAATCACAGATTTAAACTCTTCCCTATCTCCAAGATAGATTGTTGTTGTTTGTGGAAAGGTTGCACCAAGTACCGTAACCGTAACTTTCACTTTTCCATTCGTTAATACACGAGAAGGCTCAAATTTCAATTGTTTTTCAGGATTCGAATCTGCTTTTGTTATACCAATGCTTACAACTTGAGCTTTTGTTTTTACATACTTATGCTTATATGTTGTCGCATTAGTGATAGCCTGATAGTAATCAGGATCTGAAGCCTTATTATTACGAAGATAGTATGTAAAATTTCCATCGATTAACTGATCGTATCCAACCTTTATCTGACCAGTCCATTCCCCATCTAGACTGTTGCTGGTAGATATGAAGTGATTTTCTGGAGCTAGCAATGTAAATTCGCTAAGTTTACCAAAATCGGTATCAGGACCTTCTTTAAGTGTTACTTCCTCCTCCGTGTTGTATTCTAAAACCTGGAATTTCATGTTTTGCATTATCTCTACATGATATTTCCCAGCATCATCACCTGTAATTGTCAGTTCACCTACTAATTCAATCGGATATTCTCCTACTTGCGTATTCTCCCCATTCTTTACTTCAAATGAAGCCTCAATTGAAATATCATCACCAGATATAATGTCTTGCGAATAGTCATTCATCGTAATGGTGGCGGGAATCGCTTGTCCATAATAACAAGAAGTTCTCATTGGTTTTATAATAATCTTTTTGCGATCAACTTGAACCTGCTTTTGAATTGGAGCTGTTTCTTCTATGTTTGGAAGATAGTATTGATCTGCATTACTACCAACTAGTCTGAAATTTGAAAATGTAACATTTACATTTGTTCCAATAATTATTGGATCTGAAGTCTCTGCATCCGCTATTAGATAAACTTCGTCACCACCATCAACTCCACGCAAAATCCAGGAAGGAAATTGAAACTGATTGCCTTCCCAGCCATATTCAACGAACTGAATTGCACTATCCAGTGGACTGTTCAGATGGATTTCTGTTACTACCGGCGGTCTTTGCTCTTGGTACATATTGTAATCATAAGTTTTATCATTACTTATTGCCTGGTAACAATCGCTACCAACGACCTCCATATTTCTTAGATAGTAGGTACAATTGTTATAAAATAAATCATTAGTTGATAGTGTGATTGTTTTTTTCCATACACCATCGGAAAGATTCGTACAAATTAAAAATCCTTCTGGTGCTGTTAACTTAATTGTTTTTGCAGATGAATTGTCTGAATCTATTATTTCTGTAGCTGAAGCTGTTTTTTCCGTATCATATGCAACGATTTGAAATAGCACACCCTCATAAAAAACATCGTAGTTTGATGCATCTTGACCCGAAATTGATATTTCATCCATTAAGTTGATTGGGTACTCACCAACCGAATTATTCCCATTGTTTTGAACTTGGAATGTAGCAGTTATGACAACATCGTCAGTACCTTTCACCTGTGATTGATAATCGGCAACTCCATTAATCTGACTTGGGACTTCTTGACCATAGTAAATGCTTGTACAACTTGGTACTATTGTTATTTTTCCCTTATTGATATGAATCTGTTTAGAGACTGACATCGATTCTAAATTTTCTGGTACCGAATATTTCTCAGCATCCGAACCTTCTATTCGAAAATTATTAAAATCAACAGTAACATCCGTGCCTCCCTTCAATGGATCTGAAGTCATTGTATCTGCAATCAGGTAAACTTCATCACCTTCTTCGACACCGTTCAAGACACCGTCAGAAAAGCGATAACTATTTCCTTCCCATCCATATTCCACATCGCCAATTGCATCATAGATAGCCCCGTTAATCATTAATGGCTTTTTCTGGTCTTCTTCTAGAACTCCTGATATTGGCATTGCATTACCTAGAGTTTCAAGAGTTAGACTTACTACTCCTACTAGAAATTCTGGTTTCGGAATCTCTTCACCTAAATTTTCTGTTGTTGGTGTTACTTCACCTGTGATTTCTGGAGATGGCGTTTCTGGGGTCGGTGTTACTTCACCTATGATTTCTGGGTTTAAAACCTCATCTCCCCCTTTATTAGGTATACTATTCTGAGAAGGATTCGTTTAATCATCCCCACCAAGTGCCAGATCCGGGATTGCATCACTGATGTCTTCATTAATTGTTAACATCTCACCCTTTGCAGCGTTAACAGACGGAGCATAGTTAAGGACAAGTACAAATACAATTATGAATGATATAATTCGTTTTTTCTGTTTCATAACACTTTCTCCATTCTATGTACTACACATAAACTTACTTTATTTCTTCTGATTAAATGCAGGCGCTATCGCTGTATAAAAGGCACTCTTGGATTTTCTTCTCTTATATCGATGAAAATACATCAAAAATCCAATGGTAAAACTGATAATGAATAGCGCCAGGAAGATATAGATCGGTGCGATTACAATCGGTGAATTGTACTTTAAGTCAAGTGCAGTTTCAAGGATTGCGTATACTCCTGTCTTCCAAAGGATAAGGTATAGAACTGCAATTGATATCACTGCGATCAAAAATGTTTTTATGAATGCGATCAGTGCATACGAAATAATAGGTATCTTTTCAAATATATCAGAAATCTTCTTAAATATTTTTTTCATCTTCATCTACTCTCCAAATACGTTTGTAATCACATTAAAAAAGCTAAGTATTTCTTCTCTGGTCTGATCCTTACTCTCCATAATGAGCTTAATATTCTCGTCATTATCAAGAACGTTTTTCAGTTTTAACACAGCAAACCGAAATACAATATTATCTTTATTTTTTACAAGCGTCTCATAGGCTTCAACGACATTTGTTTTACTTACTTCAACATTATAAATAGCTGTTGCAAGTTCATAACCAATACTTTCTTTCGGTACCTCAAGTTTTACGATCTCACTGGAAATTGCCTTAAAATTACTTGTATCTGCATGCATCATGATTTCATCCACACGTTCTGGTAACTTTTCAGATTCATTCATTTGAGATAAAAGTTCCACAAGTAATACTGCTTCATAGTCAGAGATGAATCCATTCTCCTGATATGTAAATTTAACAATCTTATCATATGTCTCATCTACTTGATTTTTAGCTGCTGAAGATAAATAATCCTTTGCGATTACACTAAGCTCAGAAAACTGTGTGGCATTATAAGTCTCAGTCAGATTATTCCACTTGTTTTCCGCAATTGTGAAGGCACGTAAATGATAAACACTATTGATGATCAGAAAAACTACCGTTAGTGCTACCATGATTCCACATAGTTTAAACGGAGTTCTGACCTTAACATCCTCTTCTTTGACAATTGTAGGTACCGAATCTTTGACAAATTCAATATCTTTTCTCAGATCCTTATAGGAATGATAGTACTTATCCGAAGTTGTATAATCCTGACTACGTTTTCTTGTACATTTCTTAATAATCTTTTCCAATCTTTGATGATACGTAGGAGTCGTGAGAGATAGATCACGATTGCAATAAGCCTCATCATTTAGAAAATATTCTTTATAAAAATCATAGATATCAAAATTCGAACTATTATTCTTGGTGATCAATTCGAACATATTGAGACATTCCCAAAAAGTTGCACCAAATGAGAAAATATCACTTTCAATTGACATTTTTCCTTGATTGCTTGTCTGAGCAAATGGAAAGGTCAAGCCATCCTCTGCATCACAATAACACTCAGGAGCAGCATAACCTAATGCACCATACTCATATTGCTTTTCTTGTGTTTCCTCTTTGGTGTAATCCACTGGTGATAGATTACTAACTGCAAATCGATCCGCCACCGTAACTCGCTTGGATCGCCCAAAATCAATTAAAACCAGTTCTTTACCATACCGAGTTACCATAATATTCTCAGGCTTTATATCCAAATGGAGAATATTTTTCTGCTCCGTTACAAATTCCATGATCTCACACAAGTTGATCATAAATAGGAGAATTTGATTTTGATATTTGAGTTGATTATCGTAGTTATAGTTCGATGCAATTGCCTTTTTTCTTCACTGCTAAACTCATAGTATTCAACTTTCTTTGATAAACCATTTGCAATCGGCTCATACTTTCTAAGTTTCCAGAATTCTTCTCGGCAAAATTCATCTAAGTTCCATCCATCAATAAACTCTTCGATTACACAAAAGTAAGATTCAGAGGTGATTACGCCGCCGCTGATGTACTCACAAGGTAAAGAAAAA
This sequence comes from Clostridiales bacterium, assembly GCA_029098165.1. Taxonomy (GTDB): domain Bacteria; phylum Bacillota; class Clostridia; order Lachnospirales; family Lachnospiraceae; genus Lachnoclostridium. The sequence goes on along the minus strand of JAQXNU010000097.1, from coordinate 17,191 downwards.
TCACCTAAATCATCGATAACATCGTCGATTCGGACTACAGATCTACATTCACGAAGTTCTTCGAATACTTTCCATTCTTCGTTCTTAAATCTTTCCAAGCGATTTACTTTTTCACCATCAATCATCTGAAACTTTGGCTTAAATTTTAAAACGCAAGAAAACTGCAAGACACCACTCGCTCTTGTCTTTAGGCCTTTATAAACAATACTTTCCGTACCAATTGCTATGAATCCATCCTTATTGATACCATAAGATTCATCCACGATGTACTTATACGTATTACTAACGATTTCTTTACTCATGTTGATGTCTCTCCCTTTTGTTGTTCCAAGAATAATCTATAAATTAATATATTCGCGATTTACACTTCTTGTCTATTTTGTACTCTTTCATTTTTTAATCTTCAGATACACTTATTTTATTAATTTTTTCATCTTCCACATTATTAAGAAGGAATTGGGCTAGTTTATCCTTGTTTTCCACTAATATACCTACGTTAACTTTTTTTCCGTTATTTGTATGAATTGTAATGATATCAATCTCTCGGAAATTGGGATCAGATGAAGTAAGATCAACCGCAGTGATTTCGGAAACATCAACATTATAATTGGTAAATCCAGATAGTTTTCTTATATATACTCTTGATCCCTCCACTTTAACGCGAAATGTTTTAATCGCAAGCGCTACAAGCGTGAGTGGAATAAATGCAAAAATTGAAAAACTTACATACATTGCTGTATGAGGAGGAGGAGTAAATATAGTAAATGCTGTCACAATGATTATACAACTCACGATCAAAGCAACATTCAATCGAAAAAGAACTGGCTGTATCGTTACTGAAAAATCCCCTTTTTTCTTCATAAATTCATCTAATCCTCCTTCTAATCAAATTGAAAATTTATTGGTAAAAAATCTTTAGGACATATCTCCGTTATTATGTTTTACCATTGATTTATGTATCTTAGTTATTTTACTTTCTTCAACATATTGATTCATTAATTCTATAAATTTATCAGAATTGATCATAACGGTTTCTATCTTAAAGTGTTTCTTTTGTGAAGTAAAAATTTTTATGTTATCATTTTGTCCAAATGTAGTATCAGCTTCAATCCACTTAACAGCTGTAATATCTGATATATCCAAACTAAAGTTAACCAAACCCCATTTTTTACGAACTGAAATTTTTGTGTCATTTACCTTTACTCGATACATTCGTGATCCAAAAGCAATCATTAAGCCTGGAATATATACAAAAATAATCAAGCAAACAAAAAATACAATATCTAGCGACTTCATAATAAACTCCGCAAACACTGGTATTGTTAGCAAACCTAAGACTACAATACACAACCAAAAGTTACATTTAGGATTCATTACTGTAAAACTCTTATTTCTACTCATAACTGCCTCCAATAATCACGCTACTGTAATTGAAATGTTAATGGCAACAAATCTAATTCCGGTATAGGTTCAATTTCTGGCATTTTAACTAAGAATCCATCTGATGGTATATCTGTATCGCGTTTAAAAATCCATTGAATTCCGCTAGAGATACCACCACTCATCCAATCACTTAATCCAGAACCCGAAAAAATAGTTCCTACCGTACCGCCAAATAAACCATCCACAACACCATTACGTATTGATTTTACGCCAAATTTCTTATAACTTCCTCTTTTCAACCTAGTTATTGCTCCCTTAAAGCATGCACCATAACTACCTCTTCCAGTAAGACGCTTCAATGCTGGTATTTTGCTAGAAAACAATTTTGAAATTTTTCCAGACAACTTATCAAATCCCTTACAAAATAAAGCAGATATTCCTGCACTAATTGTAGTATCTAATAATATTTCCCATATTGGTCGTTTTTCGCTCCCTCGTAACGCATCAACGCTTTCACTAAATAAAGTTGAAATAGCTGCTTCTACAGAAGATGCTATAATGGCATTTCCGCCAGTCAATAATAATACACAACCACCAGCAATTCCCCCAAGAATGGCGCCTAAATAACCTTGTATCGAACCATTCCATTCACCAGTCCTAACAAACGTGATTATATCACTTATTAATTGTCCAGCGAAGCTAACAATAGCTCCAACTGCTGCTGCAAGTAAAACAGCAGCCCCTCCAAATGTTACAACACATGCTACCACAATTGCGACAACAACAATAACTGCTACTACAGCAGCACATATATATTCCCAATTATCTTTACACCAGTTAGCAAAAGACTTACAACCATCACAAAATTTTTCCCATCCACTTTTTTCACTATCTGGCTTCAGATAATAGTACTCGTCATAAAAATCATCTTTACTCTCATTGATCACATCTGCCACATTTTCATCAATTTGTTCCACTTCTTCAATAAATGCTTCGATATTACTGTTTAAGTCCTTCTAAGGAACCCTCTGCACTACCACCTATCGCATTAACTGCTGTGATCACACTCTGATTAACAATCTTACAATCTGACATTGTTCATTCCTCCTTAATTATTGATTATTTCCTTCGCCAAGTTTATCATCTAAACCATCTGCACCTGGAATTGACTTCAAGATTTCATCTGCCATACTGTCAATTACATTTAGTAAATTCGTAAGACCTGGATTTACACCATCTTCAGATGTAAATGTCTTTGTATAGAATGCTTTAAATCCATTTGCTGCTGCACCATCAAAACTACTAGGAATGCCATAATATCCGTAGGATCTTTGATCATTGCATTTCGGAAGAATCGAATCAATTCTTCATACTTCGCTATGAATCCATCTGCGCCAAGTTCTTTCAGCGCATTTACCTCAGTATACTTGCCTATGTAGACACTCTGAGTATTCTCGCTAGCCTGCATCACTTTTGCGTAATTGATCACATTCGCAAAATCTTTTTTCAAAGTATAGGCACCAATATATAAACGATTAATCTGGTCTTTGTTTTCACTTGTCATTACTTCTTGCTCAGAATCTTCTAGTTTAAATGCCGGACCAGCCTCCATCGGTTCTTCCTCAATCTCAGTAAAGAATTCGCGCTGACCATCCTCATTTGGTACAGTATTTTCGAAAAGTTCTTGCAACCCATATTCTCCAAGCTCTTCCTCCATCTTTTGACGATCCGCTTCCATCATTTCTTCTACGGCATAATCGTCTAGTTCTGCAGGAGGTTCACTAGTCTTATCAATAATATCAAATCCATTATTATATGCATCCACAGGTGCCTGTGCCGCATTTAAACATTCAATTGTCTTATCTGCATCTTCTAACTGCAGATAAATCTCAGCCGCATTAATATAACTTTCCATCGTACTCTTAATCTCAGGTTTCACAGTTTTTAATGCTGTCTCAATGATTTCAAGAGATTTATGGAAATGTTTTTTATCCTTATCATTGTTATAAACTTCTAGTTCATAAGTCACCTGGTCAAAATAGAAATCCATCGTTGGCGTCGTAAATTTTGCTGCCTTTTGTAATTCAACTTTTGCTGTATCGAGACGTTTTGCCTGAATTAGCAATTTAAATGCGATTTTATAACCTATGTACTCGGATGGTGCAATCAATTTGATCTGATTTGCAATCTGTAATCCGTTTTTAATATCATTTTTAATACCATAAATAATTGCTTTCCGTTGAAGGATATCGATATCAGCCCCTATGAGTTGCTCTGCCTTCGTAAGATTGATCAATGCATCATCATATCTTCCAATATCAAAACATATGATACCAAGCAGATTATACAATTGAACCGTATTCTCGGCGATGCACCCCAGTTCGTCTGCCTTAGCAAAGCTTTTCAACGCATCAGCTACCTTTTCGTTGGTTGCTTGTGCAAAACCTAAATCGTAATAGCGATTGCCGTTATTTGGATCATATTTAACAGCAAGGCTATAATTTCTGATTGCTTCATCGTAACGCTCTAATGACATTAGTGCATTACCCGCACATTTGTAAGCATTCGGGTTGTCCTTCTCGAGAGCAATTGCTTCTTGTGCAAGCTTCAATGCTTTCTCATTTTCTTGATTTAGAAATGCAAAATGCGAATTTGCAATCAGATCTTTAATGTTACCCCTTCGTTACTCTCCTCCTTAATGTTCTTTTGTTATTCATATAATTCTCTTCTAATATCCTCATCCCCACCACCTAGAACATAATCTCTATACTGTTCTCCAGGGAATATTGCTATTTTAGGAAATAAGAATACTGCCAATCCTTCCTGATCATCCATCTCTTCTTGTTCTGTATCATCTACCATCAAAATACATTCTCCATTCAAACTGATCTGAAGATCGTAAGGTTTAAACATTGATTTTAATACATTTGTATCTTGTGTATCTAAGTAATCGGAAGCTGCTTGTTCTACTGCTTTCTCAAATTCTTCTAACTTTTCTTTAAACTTTATGTATGCATCCTCCTGACATTTGCTAATACTGTCATTATCAGGATCAACAATCTCTATTCCTAGCTCATACGTTTGATTCCATAACTCAAACTGTACATGAGCAGATGGTGTCCAACCTAATTCCCAACGTTTGACCTCACCGAAAACTTCATTGTTAACTTTACTTTTTTTATGAAACATATCTCCTCTCCTATCCATTAGTATTCTAGACTATAACGAAAAGTAAACTGTGTTGATTTGTTAACAAAGTTATTCACAATATTCAGTATTTTCCTTATATGGAACTTTCTGTTTGACACTCCACCAGTATGTCCCACATTTCCATGAATGATACTCGAAAAATAGTATGCCTTCTTCATATAAAAGTCTTCATGAATCGTTAAATTGCATCCCCATTTATTTTGTAATAAAGTCTTTGCCATAGTCTTAATTGCAGCACCAAGTGGTAAAACAATAGAAACGATGTCATATCCAAGCGAGACACCATCAAATATTTCACCTAGCCATCCCAGTCTATGTTCTCGGCAAACATCAGCTATACTTTTCCCGCCTCTTTTTGAAAGGTTTCAAGAGCTGAAATCTTTCGTTACCAAGTTAGTGTTGTAGAGGAGATTGTATTTACAATATCATCAAGATTGCAAATATTCTTGTTTACTTTTAAGGATTGATTTTTGAAGTTTGTAAAATCAGATTTCAAATTCACTACCGAATTTTTAAAATCACTGATCAAGTCTGGCATATAATTCACTTTACTTTTATATAGTGCAATCGTCGCCAATTTTTTCACCTCATTAACGAATTAATATGTATAACTTATGCTTAACTAGTATTCTTCCCCTAACTGTAATAGCACATGTTATAATAGTCACTACGTTTCTGACTATTCCAACTAGCCAAACTACTTCTTGCGCTACTTAAGCTACTATCAATACTCTGTAAACTAATATTTGCCTGTCGTAATTCCTCTCTCAAATTCGTTAACTTCGTATTAAGATTGCTTAATTTTGTCCGAAGTGTAGACAAAGCATTATTAATATTATTTGTTGTTTTTGTTGTTTCATCACTATACACTTCTGTTAGTACTTTATTCTTAATATCACTCGCAACAACCATCTGACTATAGTTATCCGTCGCCGTTTGTGTCTTTTCTGCTACTTTGCCCATACTAGTATTTAGGCTTTCTTCGCAATTAATAGCCTTTGTTACCCCGTCGATAGCTTCCTCCGTATTTTTTTATATCCGTCTTAAGTTTATTAATCGTAGCGACTACTTTTTTTCTCTCCGTTTCAAGATTACTTATTTTGGTCTCGTAACTACTTACTTCAGCACAATCATCATAATATTTTCCCCGATAATACTCGTACCAGTATGAATCATAATCGTCATCAACCACGGTTAAACCCTCCTCAGCTATTACTTTTTAGCATAATTTAGCCATTTTGTAAATATTATGTAACTTATTCCCTTTATTATACAATATCCACCGATATATGACAATAAAAAAAGAAATTTTCGTAATTTTAATTTTTAAAAAAGCGCCATTGGCCAGAACAGCCATGACGCTTTTTTCCTTGCTTAATTTATTATATATCTAAATTCTTCACTGAGAACCCTAGTGGTAATAAATCTTCCAATGTATAAGCCCAATAGTCCTCTTCGGAACGTGCTAAAATAACAATGAATTTCTTAGGATCGCAGAACTCCTGCATCACCTGACGGCATACACCACAAGGCGGACAGTAATCTGTAATCTTACCATCTTTCCCACCAACAATTGCAATACCTACAAAATCACGTTCACCTTCACTTACCGCCTTAAAGAATGCAGTACGTTCAGCACAATTAGTAGGCGAATAAGTTGCATTTTCAACGTTACATCCAGTGTAGATTTTCTTACTCTTAGATAATAACGCTGCTCCGACCTTAAAGTTAGAATATGGTGAGTAAGACTTCTTTAGCATACCAATTGCCTGCTTAATCATATCTTTAATAATTAAGTCACTCATTACTTCATCAGATAGTAAATTACTTTTATTCTTGGCTGCTAGTTCACCTTTTTTCTGAATTGCCGGGAATTGTTGATTATTCTTATCCTCTTGGCTCATATTATCACCCTCCTAATATTTATTGTTAACAAAAGATGGGCTCTTTCCGTTTTTACGGTCATAACCCATCAATCGTGTTGTGTTACTTATATATCTAGTATCCTAATGCTGTTTCATTCTTAGCAATTTTTACAATACGACTTGTTCCAAGACGAGATGCTCCAAGTTCGATAAACTTTTCAGCATCATCAAAAGAACTAATACCGCCTGCAGCTTTCATCTTTACGTTAGGTCCAATGTGTTTGGAGAATAACTCAATATCTGCAAATGTTGCACCTGAAGTTGAAAATCCAGTTGATGTTTTAATATAATCAGCACCAGCTTTGGTTACAATTTCACACATCTTGATTTTTTCTTCTTCTGTCAACAGACATGTTTCGATAATAACTTTTAAAATCTTGTCTCCACAAGCATTCTTTAAGGTGCGGATTTCTTGTTCCACTGCCTCATAGTTTCCTTGTTTCAGATCTCCTAAGTTAATAACCATGTCAATTTCATCAGCGCCATTTGAAATAGCATCTTTTGTTTCAAATTCTTTCACTGCAGTTGTGTTATATCCATTTGGGAATCCGATTACAGTACATATTGCCATCTTGTCCTGCACATATTCTTTTGCTTGTTTTACAAATGAAGGTGGAATACAAACAGAAGCCGTCTGATATGCAATCGCATCATCACAAATCTGTTTGATCTCACTCCATGTAGCTGTTTGTGTCAATAACGTATGATCTACTGTTGAAAAAATTTTGTTCTTATCCATCCTATGAACCTCATCTTCCTATCGTAGTTTTTCGAATCATTCGCATACAATAATCAGTACCTTTGTATGTGTTCAAAATAGTGATTTATATTTATAAGTTTATGCTAAGTTAAGAGCGATTTCCATCATTTCACGGAAAGAGTTCTGACGATCTTCTGCAGATAATGATTCTCCAGTATAGATATGATCAGAAATTGTTAAGATACAAAGAGCATTCTTTCCTGCTCTTGCTGCATTCATGTAAAGAGCTGCTGCTTCCATCTCGATACACATAACGCCCATTTTCTTCCAAAGATCATTAGCTGTTTTATCATCATCGTAGAATGTATCAGAAGAAAGGATGTTACCTACTCTCGTCTTAATATTTAATTCACGAGCTGTATTAACTGCTTTCTCTAATAATTCATAGCTAGCGATCGGAGCGAAGGTTCCTGGTAAATTGTACTGACGTGCATAGTTAGAGTTTGTACTTGCGCCCATACCGATAACAACGTCTCTTACGTGAATGTCTTCAGATAAACCGCCAGCAGAACCAATACGAATAATATTATCTACATCGTAAAAATTGAATAATTCATATGAGTAGATACCAATTGAAGGCATACCCATACCTCCACCCATAACGGAAATCTTCTTTCCTTTATAAGTTCCTGTATATCCAAACATATTACGAACCGTGTTAAAACATGTAACGTCTTCAAGGTAAGTATCTGCAATAAATTTTGCTCTTAATGGATCACCAGGCATAAGGACAGTTTTTGCAATGTCTCCGACTTTGGCTCCATTGTGTGGTGTTGGTGTACAACTCATAATTATTTCTCCTTTTTGTCAAAAAATATTTCAAAAATAAACTCTTATTTCCAAGATAATAAATATTTGTATCTACATTTTATCACATTTTCATCAGAATGCAACGTGTAGCAACAAATATCCCTACTGATTTTTTGAATTTGGCAATGTCGTACGACATAACTTTCGAAACAATTTTCTTCCATTAAATGGAATCAACGGATAAATATAGCTTGTTCCCGTAAATGTCTTATTGAATGCAAAACTAGCGATTGCAATCACAACGCCAATTGCAAATCCCCACACATCGAAAATTGAAGTAAGAATCAAAATGAGTATTCGTAAGAATTTAATAGCATAGCCCAATTCATAATTTGCCTGAGTGTAATTAGCAATCATAACAAATGCCATATAAAGCATCGCTTCTGCATTAAACCAACCTGAACTTACTGTAAAGTCACCTATGATTAGGGCCGCTGCAACAGATAATGGAGTACTTAGCATACTTGGTGTATTAATTGAGGCAAGACGTAAGCCATCAACCGCAAATTCAAGGATTAGAAACTGCCAAACCAGAGGGATGTTCATCTCTTCTTTTACTTTAATAAATTCCAGACCTTTTGGTATCAAGTCTGGGTTATTCATTAACAATACGAATAAAGGGGTGATCACTAATGCGATTAGATCCGTAATGATTCGCGACAGTCGAAGGTAGGTTCCCGTAAAGGGTGGGAAGTAATAATCATCTGCCTCTTGAATGATATCAAAAATCGTACAAGGGATGATCATTGCTGCTGGCGAATTATCGACTAAGACAATGATGCTTCCCTCTAAGATACAAGCTGCTGCAGTGTCCGGCCGTTCCGTATATTTAAATTTAGGAAAAGGATTGAACCACAAACGTTTGAACAAACATTCTGCCAGACTCTCTTGATTCATAGAAAGAGAATCCACATCGAGAGTTTGAATTTTATCCATCAGCTTTTTCAGTATTTTTTCATTACAACGACCTTCCATATAACTGATTACTACGTCCGTTCTTGATGAAGTTCCAACCTCAAGCATCTTATTCACCAACTGAGGGGAGCGAATTCGACGACGGATCAATGCTGTATTAAATACAATCGTTTCGACGAATCCATCTCTAGATCCTCGCATGACTTTATCCTTTTCCGGTTCGTCCACGCTTCTTGCTGGATACGTACGACAATCCATTGCAATCGCTGACTGATAACCATCAATAAACAGAATCGTCACACCCGACAATAAGTTTTTAATTATGGCTTGTTCCTCTGTGATCACATCCAACTCTATATATGGGAGCTTCTTTTTGATAAATCCATGAATATCTTCTGGAACATCACCCTCTTGATACCCCTCGAATTCCACTAATAACTTTTGCAGGATTTCATCCTTCGTAAAACCATCCACAAAGTATAAACAGGCTTTTTTCCCCCCTATCTCAAAGGTTTGGTATATGATATCAAAATTCTCATCTACTCGAAGGACTTGATTAAAGTATTCCATATTCTGTTTCAGATCTGTGCTAATTGAAAAGCTCATACTCACCGCTCCTTATATTCATAATATCGTGGTTAGTATTTCAACTTTTCTCAATTGTATTCACATAGAGAGTTTGCTTTATTCTGTGATCGTTACTTGATCCGCAACATACTGCATTACTTTATCCCAAAGAATTGCTTCCTTTACTTTTTCTTCCCCAAGCACTTCTAACATGGTTTTCTTATCATTATATCCATACTGGCTTGCAAAACTTACTAAACACTCATCGTATTCTTTTTCCGTTAGGAAAATCTTTTCAGCACGTCCGATGGCATCAAGAAGCAGGTCTTGCTTCGCAGATAGTTTTACATACTCCTCAAAACTAACTCCAAAGTTATTATAAACATACTGCTCTAGCTCCATCCCCTGTAACTGTGCATACATCTCCAAACGTTCACGAAGCTGCTCTTCTTTCGCTTCCACTACCCCTTCTGGATAAGAATTGATACTCGAACTATCTGAAACTAGCTGCCAAACGCCTGCCTTTTTGTTTTTCTGAATGGCAGTAAACTTTTCATCTCTTAATAAAGGAACTAAGGATTCTTTATATTCTTCAACTGTTTCCACCTCAGAGATATCCTGAACGTATTCATCGGTTAACTCAGGGATACAGTAAACCTGTACATTGTCGATTGTCACCTTAAATGTTACCACCTTTCCTACCAATGCTGACTCTTGAAACGTTGCAGGAACAACAAGATCAAACTGCACTTGTTCGCCTTTATAAAGTCCCTTCAAATTCGCTGTAAATCCATCCATAATTTGTTCTTCGTATCCATAAACAAACTCATAACCTTCCGATGTAAAACCAGGATGATCTTTCCCATCAATAGAACCACTTACACTAATCCTAATTTTAGCTCCAGCTGTAATTGGTTGGTCATCAGAATCTGTGTAAACACCATTCTTATATAAATCGGATGCAATCCTCGTGTTAACTTCTAAATCAGATACTGGTATGGTATCCGCAGTAACATTTAGCCCCTTGTATTCGCCAATTGTTACATAAGCTTTTGTATCGATATCTTTAAATTGACTAACATCATTAAATGAAATAACATTTTCTTCTTTCTTACACCCAGACATTACAAGAGTCATCCCAAGTAACCCCATCATAAGACAGCCTTTTCTCTTCATATCCTAATACCATCCTTTTCTCTCATGCAGAACTTTTTACACAAAAAAGAGGATACTACACCAGTTACTTGATGTAGTACCCTTTGTGCATCATCTTTTCTCTATAACCTCTGCCATAATCCCTCATAAGTAACTTCTTTCGAATCGGTTTCACAGCACATTTCTTGTACCTATATAGTACCATACATTCCCTCAGATTTCAATGTAAGTTCTTACATTTCACTCAATTTTCACACTTACTTTTTATTACGATAAACTAGCAAATAAGAAAAGAGACGTCACATCTAGTCCACTTCTGAACTAACTCTATGCGACGTCTCTTTCTATTTAAATTCTATCTGTACAAAATGACGGCCTCAATCTATTTTTGTTCTTCCACAACCTCAATCTTACGGATTTCCTTTGTGCGGATTTCCTTGCAGATGTCATTTACGAAAGTATCAAGAGGTTTCTGTCCTTCATCACCAAGGTAACGGCTACGAACAGAAACTAAACCTTCTTCTGCTTCCTTCTGTCCAACAACTAACATATAAGGAACACGGTTTAATCTTGTTTCACGGATCTTGTAACCGATCTTTTCAGCACGGTTATCAATGGTAGCTAATACACCGTTATCTTTTAATGTGTTCATTACCTTTTGAGCGTAATCATTGTACTTCTCAGAGATAGGAAGAACACGAACCTGTTCTGGACATAACCAAGTTGGGAATAAACCAGCATATTTTTCGATTAACCAAGCAAGTGTACGTTCATAACATCCCATACTTGTTCTGTGGATGATGTAAGGACGTTTCTTCTCGCCATTCGCATCAATATAAGTCATATCGAAACGTTCCGATAAGAACATGTCTAACTGAATTGTGATCATTGTATCTTCTTTACCGTAAACGTTCTTAGCCTGGATATCAAGCTTTGGACCATAGAAAGCTGCTTCGCCTTCTGCTTCCGTAAATTCGATACCGATATGATTTAAGATTGTACGCATAGTATCCTGAACTGTATTCCAAGTTTCTTCTGTACCAAGGTACTTCTCTTTGTTGTTTGGATCCCATTTTGATAAACGATAAGTTACATCATCCTGTAAACCTAAAGTTGTTAAGCAGTATTTTGCTAAATCAACACAGCCTCTGAATTCTTCTTCGATCTGTTCTGGAGTACAGATTAAGTGACCTTCAGAGATTGTAAACTGACGAACTCTTGTTAAACCATGCATTTCACCAGAATCTTCATTTCTAAATAAAGTAGAAGTCTCACCATAACGGCAAGGAAGATCACGATAACTCTTCTGGCTCTGCTTGTATACATAGTACTGGAATGGACAAGTCATTGGTCTTAATGCGAATACTTCAGAATTTTCCTTTTCTTCATCACCAAGAACGAACATACCTTCTTTGTAGTGAGCCCAGTGATCGGAAATAACATATAGATCTTTCTTCGCCATTAATGGAGTCTTTGTTCTCATATAACCACGACGTTCTTCTTCATCTTCAATCCATCTTTGAAGAGTCTGGATCATCTTCGCACCCTTTGGCATTAATAATGGTAAGCCCTGTCCGATAACGTCAACAGTTGCAAATAATTCCATCTCACGGCCTAATTTGTTGTGGTCACGTTTCTTGATATCTTCAAGATGAGCTAAGAATTCATCTAAGTCACTATTCTTAGTAAATGCTGTACCGTAAACACGAGTTAACATCTTGTTCTTCTCGCTGCCTCTCCAGTAAGCACCTGAAGAGTTGATTAACTTGATTGCTTTGATGTTCTTAGTGCTCATTAAATGAGGACCAGCACATAAATCTACAAAATCACCCTGACGATAGAAGGAGATTACTGCATCTTCAGGAAGATCACGGATTAATTCCACTTTATATGGCTCTTCTCTTTCTTCCATGAACTTAATTGCTTCTTCTCTAGGTAATGTGAATCTTTCAAGTTCCTTACCTTCTTTGATGATCTTCTTCATCTCTTTTTCAATTGCATCTAATGCTGCACGATCTAAAGAATCAACATCGAAATCATAGTAGAAGCCAGTATCGATAGATGGACCAATCGCTAACTTTGCATTAGGATATAATCTCTTCACTGCTTCTGCTAATACGTGAGAAGTTGTATGACGATAAGCTGCCTTACCACCTTCATCATTAAATGTTAAGATATTTAACTCTACATCTTTATCAATCACTGTACGAAGGTCTACAACCTCACCATTTACTTCAGCTGCACAAGCCATACGTGCTAAACCTTCGCTAATATCCTTTGCGATTTCATAAGCGCTCATTGCACTTGCGTACTCTTTACAAGAGCCATCTTTTAAAGTAATCTTCATCTGAAATTTCCTTCCTTCCTAAATCTCTAATAAAAAAAGCCCATCTCTTTCGATTACCTAGGTATCGAAAGGGACGAGCTGTACTCGCGGTTCCACCCTTTTTGGAATATTACTCCCTGCTTCATTGGATGATAACGGAATCACCGGACCGGATTAGGGCCACTCAGAGGTAGTTTTCAATTATTTCCGTAATCGAACGCTCTCAGCAATCTACGTTCTTCTCTGTAAAACTTTCATAATTTACTCTTCTCTTCAACGTGTTAGTTTTTAATCTCAGGCACTCCAGAGATAGCTTTTCATGCTATGATTATAACACTTCTTAGTTGGTTGTCAAGTCTGTTTATCTTCCAGTAATCATCAAAAAAACTATATTTCCATCTCCATAACATAGTCATCCATGACATATCCTTCTCCAATATCCGTAACCTGGGTTCGGATGGTCTGGAATCCTTTCTTTTGATATACCGCAATTGTCTGATCATTGAAACGGTTTACCGTAAGCCAGATTGCTTTTAGATTTCTCTGACGACAGATTTCCTTTAACTGCTCAAAGACTGCAGAAGCATAATGTTTTCCTCGAAATGCTTTCTTTATGTAAAGTTTGCTTAAAAACAGTTTATCCACATCGTTTTTAATTCCCGTATAGCCGACGGTCTCCCCATCTGCAACAATAAAGTAATATTCGTACCCCTGATTTAGCATCTGATTTTTCATTGCGGCAAATGATTGAAACTTTTCCACCATATAATCAATCTGATCTTCTGATAAAATCGTGATAAAATGCTGATGCCAGATTTCATCTGCCAACTCTGCTAAATAGATTAGATCTTTTTCATTATTTACTCTTCTTAAAATGACGCTCATTTTATTCCTCCAAATACTCAAAGAATCATGCCTATATCATCAAAAACAAACCCTCAAAACTGAATGATGGGATATTAATTAACTAAACAACAGCCTTAATTCTCAAATTGTTATGTTTAGATAAATCGATAAACTCTTCGCCGACGCGGATGACTGGTTGCGAAAGAGCATGCTGATTTAACAGGATTACTTCTCCCTGAACATCCGTATTTAAACGTACGGTATGGTTAATATAGATTTCAGCAATACGTTCCATCAATGGCATAGAAACTCTTAAATCATATTGGATCTTTCCTTCATGTTCAAACATTTCTAATACTGAAAATGGACAAATTGCACCACGATATACACGATTACTTGTCATCGCATCAAATACATCCGCAATTGCTGTTATCATGGAGAATGGATGAATTTTATCCCCTTTTTTTGCTAATGGATATCCGCTTCCATCAAATCGTTCATGATGTTCAAGTGCAGCCAGCCGTATTCGCGAATCAATCTTTTGTGTTGATAAGATATGATATCCCTGGACGGTATGGCCCTTGATGATACTAAATTCATCCTCTGTCAGTTTTCCAGGCTTATTCAAAATTTCTTTTGGCATAGAAATCTTACCCACATCATGCATTAAACCGCAAAGCGTTAGTACATCGATATCTTGTTCTGACATATGTAACCATTGACCAAACAGATTACAGATCACAGAGACATTAATAGAATGAACTAATGTCATATTATCATATTCATTCAAGGCATAAAGTAGCTCTAATAAATGATAATGTCCTTGGGTATGACCAAATATCTTTTTAAGCTCTTTGACCAGTGCATCTTGATCTAAATTTTCTTTTTGCGAAATGGTTTGATTAAAATGTATAACAATGTTATCAAGTACTTCTTTATAGATTGAATGAAAGTTGATAAATTCTTCACTTTCCCGTATTTTTTCGTAATAACTTTTTTTTGATTTTGGTGTTTCTTCTAGCCGATATACCTCAATGCTTTTGATTCCATAAAACATTAGTTTTGCAATCATATGAGGTTCCAGTTTCACATCTTTTGTTAATATTAACTGATTATTATTTGAGTAGATATCACGTGCAGTGACGTAACCAGGTGTTACTTGCCCAATTGATACACGAAGAATTTTTCTTCTAGCTTGTTGTAAGTGATTATTGTCCAAGTCAAATTCCCCTTTCATCAATCCCTAAGTCATACATTTATGAATCCGTTCCCTGAATAGGTCACTCTTTGTACTGTTACAATTTATCATATTTTTCGGAACCGAACAAGAGACAATAGCACTATTTTCTATATTTCGACAAACATTTAATTAATAAATTTTACTAAAAATCAGATGCTATTTTTGTACTTTGATTTATTATCAAAGAAAACAAATTGATCAATTGCTGACAAAATATCTTCAAATGTTTCTCTTGGAGCAATCGAAACATAATCATTTAAGATTTTAGTTAACTGTTGCCCTTTATATCTACCATAAAAGATATCAAATAAATTATGTCCTCGAACATAAATCTTAATATTCTCAAAGTTCTCTTTTAAGTCCTCCTTCGAGCGAATCTGAATTCCAGTTTTCTCAATCATCTTTCTCACACTTGAAAGTCGATATAAATATTCTTGATACTTTGCATACAAGATATCATAAAATGTTTCTTCCGACGGAATTACACCGATCTTGGTCATTATATCTGGTTCTAAGAAATAATTCTCAAAGGAATAGTATTTTAAGATCAATACATTACATTCCTTTACTCTTGGTAGATTATGTTCATCATATTTTTCCCGTTCCCGGTAGTACTGACATAGCTGACGTTTTAATTCATTTGCATCCTTACCATCTCCATCTCGGATCATAAGGAAATTATCTTTCAGATAGAGTTTATTGATATATTTCAGATTAGCATAGGTCTTAATATTGGTACAGCTATTGGTTGGAATGATTGCTACACGGGATAATTCTCCGTTCTCATCGTACATTTCTGAGTAATAATGATTTAGAAGCAACGGAAGTCGACTGCTATCCTGTTTTCCCTCCACGATAAATACAAAACTAACATTCATAAGATCATTCGCTGAGTATCCTAAATCATTTAAAATCTCATCAATATTCGTATTCTCACGAACCGTAGTATCATAATTTTCATCCAGAACCACCTGTTTAATCTGTTTAGAATTAAAGTTAAACAGCAGATTTGGAGAATGTGTAGAGAATATGACCTGATTCTTTTTACTTAGGCGGTACAAGATCTCGCTTGCCGTTTTTACAAGCTGTGGATGAAGGTAAATCTCAGGGTCTTCCATTAAGATAATGCTTGGGATACGCTCCTGCTGACTTGTATAAGCCTCTAACAAGGATAGGATATAGATACTTTTGGTACCTGCACTCATCGTAGATATGGATCCCTCTGTCCCACATTCCTCATTTACTACGACCGTATCCATCTTAAACATGGAATCTACGTCAAACTTCACCTCATAGCGAATTCCTTGTGCCCGTTCCGTATTTCTTGAGAAATAAAGATTTAGTTTTTCTAAGAAAGAATCAACATTCATATGGTATAACTTATGCTCTAACAATTTTGTCGTCTCTGGGATTGTCAGTTCGCTTGGAGACTTTTTATCAATTACGCCTATGCATTGAAAACAATTATTACATGTTTTTGACTGATCGAAGATACAAACATTGCGTCTTAAATTCGCTAATGCTTCTTCTCCCTGCGACAAAAAGATATCATTTTGAATTTCCTCAATGTTTCTTGAGTGATCAATGTAATGAATCTTTGGAAGTACTTTTTTGATATAACTATTATTTTTTGAATACTCATCGGAGTATCGAATCACTCCATCGCGATTCGCAGAGTATGTAAACGTCAATAGACCGTCTTGAAAAGATGGTAACTTTCGATGAAAATCAGCTAACCAGGTTTCATATCGCTTATACTTACTCACAATTCCATGCTGATGAAATAATCGAAGATCATCCTCCGAGATCTGAAGTTTCATGCTAATCTTAATATTTCCTTCTTTGGTGTAAAAGTCCGTTGGCTTAATCTGATAATTCTGAGTCACTGCAAGAATCGCATCTAAGATCACAGTTTTCCCAGTACTATTTTTCCCGACAATAATCAATGCCCTATCAATATTTGTCATGGTAAGGTTACGTATTGATTTAAAGTTTTTAATTTCAATCTCCTTTATCTGCATAAGTCCTCAATTCTCCAAAATTCATCAAAATTT
>JAQXNU010000096.1 GCA_029098165.1 Clostridiales bacterium | reverse complement strand
TGGAATGGAAGTTGAAATTTCCATGGATGTTAAGACCGATGATGATAAGATTATTATGACCGGTGATATTAATAATGTATGGCCAAACTATCTGACTACGACATCGAATAAGGGTGCGTATAAGACGATTCATGCAGTAGTAAAACTTCCAAATGATATTTCATCCTTAAAAGTTTATGTTGAAACGGATGGTAAATCCGATCTATACGTAGATAATGTTACCATTAAGAGAGTGCCTTTAGGAAATCAGGTGAAATTTACATTTGATGCAAATGGTCAAGGAACAGCTCCGACCGCATTGCTGATTAACGAAGGCAGCTATGCATATCAGGTTGCTCCAGAGACTGTTACCGGTTATGATTTCGGTGGATGGTATAAAGAAGCAGATTGTACGACACCTTGGGATTTTGCAGCAGATGTAGTAACTGAGCCAGTTACCGTATATGCAAAATGGACAAAGAACGCGGATCCAACCCCAACTCCGCTTCCATCCAATCCAACACCTTCAAACACATCTACCCCTGTTGCGACGCCAATAGGTAATAATTCTGTTCCGGGTATCTACGAGACAACCAATGCTTATCGTACGGTCTTTGGTTCCGACGTAAAAGCATTTAATGTAATTAACACAAACCTGAAGAAGATACTTGTTTCTGGTAAGAAGGCTTCTTATGAGTTTAATGATAAAGATGGTAATTTAGCTTATAGTTTCACATTCAATGCGGATAATTATGATGCAAAACAAGCCTTACGTAATATGAAGCTGGATCTGACGATGGGCAATGCTAAAGATCTCTCGTTCAACGATGGAATGCTATTGTCGATGTCACAGACTGGTAAATTAGCAATGGAGACAACTTTAAAAGTTAATGTCAAGGATTACTTCAAGTCTGGCGATGTTGTCTATGTTTATAAGTATAATAAGGATTCGAAGAAATTAGAATGCATCCCAAATAATAAACTCACAGTGAATGAGAAATCCTATGTTTCCTTTGCAATTAAGTCTGGTGCGGATTATGTAATCTTAAAAGCTCCTGCTAAGAAGAATGAGAAGTTAGGTTTCTTAGCACAGGTTAAGTATGATAAGAAGATTACAATCGATGCAAGAAGGACTATGAATCATGTTTTTGAATTACCTGACATGTTTGAAGTTGTTTCTTCTTTGAATGAATTTGATGCAGACAAAAATCTTGCAACGATTGGTGTAACTGCTACGTATAAGAGCTCCAACAGTAAGATAGTTTCCATTGATGAAGAAGGTAACATCTGGGCACTTCGTAAGGGCAAAGCAAAAGTTGCTGTAACGATTAAGACTTCGACTGGTAAAACAAAGAAATATGTTGCTACGGTTGTTGTAAAATAAGATAGGCAAACAGGATGTCAATAAGTTAATGGTAAGTGTGACAAATACTCTATAGGGAGAATATCATATATTAATACGGTTATCGAAGGCGGTACTCGTGGGAAAGAGTAGGGATTGTGAAAATAGGAAATGTAATCATAACGATAGATCCAGTAGCCCAGAATCTGAAAGTTGTCAGCGTTACAACAAACAGAACAGTCAACCTTATAAGAAGAAGGAAAAGGTTACGCTGGAGGCCTGGTCAGGGAGAAATGGTATCATCTTTCCATCGGGCTACGTAAAGGTTACAAAAGGAAACGATATTACCTTTTTGATCAAGGCAGAGGAAGGATATTGTATTCAAGATATCATGGTGGATGATGAGAGAATCACGGATGATCGAATAGTAATTGAGCGTCAGGAAAAGTATTGTCTTTCTTTTCATCATGTGACATGTCCTTGTAGAGTGGATGCATACTTTATGAAAAAGCAATAAGAATTGAATTATGTATTTGAAAAGCTATAAATATTGTATGAAAAGATGTAGGAGCAGACTGCTTTTACATCTTTTTTTATAATTGATTAATTATGTAGCTGTAGCTACAAACTTCGCCTACAATCTCTGATATAATACATTCATCAACAAAACAAACAAGCGGACAACATAGTCCGATTAAATAAAGGAGATATGAATATGAGTAGAAATATGTTCTGTATGCAATGCCAAGAAACTGTAGGAAATAAAGGTTGTACGAAGGTAGGTGTTTGTGGTAAGAGCGCAGACCTTGCAAATATGCAGGATTTATTAATTTATGTAACAAAGGGATTATCTGAGATTACAACAAGATTGAGAAAAGAAGGCAAGGCAATCTCTAAAGATGTAAACCACTACATCACATTAAACTTATTTACAACAATAACAAATGCAAATTTCGACGACGAAGTATTCTACGCAAGAGTAAAAGAAACATTAGCAATGAAAAATGAATTAATGGCTCAGTTATCGGATACATCTAATTTATCTGCAGCAGCAACTTGGGATGTAGAAGAAGATAAGAAATCTGGCTTCTTAGCAACTCTTAAGAAGATCGTTTCCGGAAACAATGATGGCAAAGAAGTGAATGCTATGTTAAAAGCAAAAGCAGATTCTAAAGAAGTTGGTATTCTTGCAACAGAAAATGAAGACGTTCGTTCTTTAAGAGAATTAATCACTTACGGATTAAAAGGCCTTTCCGCTTACTCTAAGCATGCAAATGCATTAGGTTATGATAATGAAGAAATCGATGCATTTATGCAGGAAACTTTAATGAAGTTAATGGATGATTCTTTAACAGTAGATGAGTTAGTTGCTTTAACATTAGAGACTGGTAAAGTTGGTGTTGACGGTATGGCATTACTTGATACTGCAAATACAACAACTTATGGTAATCCAGAGATCACAAAAGTAAATATCGGTGTTGGCAAGAATCCTGGTATCTTAGTATCTGGTCATGATTTGGCAGATATCGAACAGTTAT
>JAQXNU010000095.1 GCA_029098165.1 Clostridiales bacterium | reverse complement strand
AATCAAATCTAAAAGATTGTCCGTCCAATAGTCTGTGATGACACCGCTCTTTTCAGTAATCTTAGAATAGTCGAACACTTCTGCATACTCTTTCTGTTCCGCAGATACCATTTGCAGATAGTCCTCAATATGAAGTTGTCTGTTCTTAAATCTATTTTCAGTTACATTCATTGCTTGTGCCTCCTAAAGTTCAGCCCTTCGCCAACGTTTGCAACCGCTGGTTTACTATGGCTTCTGCTGACTTCTCGCCATTCGTTGTTACTCACGGATTTCATACTCTGTTTCCATCCGCTGACGAGACCTCCCTGGGTACCACACGTCACTTTCTCTCCATATATCTGCCACATTTACTACAGTTAATTCCGAGTAGTTATTGGACTTCAGCTTGTTGTGCAGCCTTATCCTTAACTGTAGCCTGATGTGATTTCTGTTCGTCAGACCAGAGATTTGCCTCCACCTTCCTTCAGATTCCCCTCGCGTTAATCATAGTCTTGGCTATGAATAGGACACCCTTGGTCTTGGCTGTATCCTTCCCACTACTAGGGCGGATTAGGAACTTTCATCCATTAGCGACGTGCGCCGCCAGGCGCACACAAATAAGGATCTGAGAGTAACTACTCTCAAACCCTTGTAAATATCGTATTACATATTAGCAGCTCGTAGGGGAATCGAACCCCTGTTTTCGCCGTGAGAGGGCGACGTCTTAACCGCTTGACCAACGAGCCATACCACATTTGGTACTTTCCTATGATACTATATAAATCAAAAAAAGGGAAGCCTTTTTTTGATTTTTTCTAATGCAATATTTACCATTGTATTTTCTTTCAAACATTCTCTTTCTTTACTCATCCAATCAATAACACATAGAAAAGGGTTGTGAAAAACAGTAAAAAGAACAATGAAGTGAAAGACTGCCAAATTCTGATGTGATTCCATACCTCTTACACTCATCTCTTTTGCTTTTTTCACAGCCCCTTTGCTATAAATTATACTTAATAACTATAATAATAACCTCTCTTAAGTGAAAGCAATTCTCTGATAAGATCAGGGAAGCTTAAATATAGGATGATTACTAAAAGAACTGCAATTAACTGAAAAAACAAAAGTGCCCTGGCAAAATTCTTTACATTAATATTTATATCGTTTCCAAAAGCAAAAATAAGTAGTGCAATAAATCCAACTAATGGAATACAAAATAAAAGGAAATAACCCCATTGGCTTGATCTGGTCCTGCATTGATATTAGGAACTGCATTTTCAAACTTCGCCCCACAATTGAGACAATACGAACAGTCATCTGGACTATTCGCTCCACACTGTTTACAATACATAGACTACTCCCTTCGACAAAATGTAAATTATTATAACATATCACTATTATAATACATCTAATTCGACATGTCATTCTCTTTTTTTCATTTTCGTTTTTAGTTATTTCTCTTTTACCACATACACTTGAACATGCAAAAAGCCCATGAACAAAGCTTTTTCTTCACTCTGTTCATGGGCTTTCTTCTTACTCTTATTTTATTACGTATACGTTTTTTCTAATTTAAGAAATCCATCAAAGAAATCTGGTTTGTCGCTGGCAAGTCGCCTAAAAGGCCTAAATCCGCCATCAAATCAACTACCGTTCCGCTGACTTTACAACGAGTTTTAAAGTCATCACGAGATAGGAATTTACCATCCTTTACTGCCTCGACTACCTGATCGGCTGCCTTGTCGCCAAGTCCATCGATGGTTGATAAAGCTGGCATCAATTTTCCATCTATGATCTGAAAATGGTGCGCCTTCGCTGTATAAATATCAATTGGCATAAAGTCAAATCCACGGGCATACATTTCTTGAACAACCTTCATATCTTTGAAGATATCTTCTTCCTTCTTGGAAAGCTTCTGTGCACTGTCATTGGATGCCATACGACGCTTATACTCGCTCATATGGTATTCCAAACGCTCCTGTCCAAGACACATGAGCTCATAGTTAAATGCGGATGCACGGATACTAAAATAAGCTGCATAGTAAGCTAATGGATAATAGACTTTAAAGTAAGCGATACGGAATGCCATCATAACGTAAGCGCAGGCATGTGCTTTTGGGAACATGTACTTGATTCGCTTACAAGACCAGATATACCAGTCAGGTACTCCGTTTGCTAACATCTCCTCTTCCATTTCTTCTGTTAAGCCCTTACCTTTACGAACACTCTCCATAATCTTAAATGCATGTCCATTCTCAACACCTTTTTGAATTAGGTAGGTCATGATATCATCTCGAGTACAGATTGCAGTAGAAAGCGTACATTTTCCTTCTGCAATCAGTGTCTGAGTATTATTTAACCATACATCGGTACCATGAGACAAACCAGAGATACGGATCATATCCGAAAAGCTCTTTGGCTTCGTATCACGAAGCATCTGCATAACGAAGTCAGTACCAAGCTCAGGAAGACCAAGACTACCAAGATCACATCCACCAATATCAGCTGGCGTAATTCCTAATGCTTCGGTCGACTCGAAGAGAGAAAGAACCTTCTTATCATCCATTGGGATCGTCTTCGCATCCAGCCCAGTTAAATCTTCCAGCATACGGATCATGGTCGGATCATCGTGTCCCAGTATATCAAGCTTAAGCAAGTTATGATCGATGGAGTGATAATCGAAGTGTGTCGTTACCGTCTTCGTTGTCATATCGTTTGCTGGTCGCTGCACTGGTGTGAAAGAATAGATTTCCTGACCAATTGGCAATACGATGATACCACCAGGATGCTGTCCGGTTGTTCTACGAACTCCGACACATCCAGTTGCCAAACGGTTTACTTCTGCATTTCGCTTATGAATTTCATGTTCTTCGTTGTATTTTAGTACATAACCAAATGCCGTTTTATCAGCGAGAGTACCGATGGTACCCGCACGGAACGTCTGTCCCGCGCCAAAGATAACTTCGGTATATTCATGCGCTTTACTCTGATACTCTCCTGAGAAGTTGAGATCGATATCCGGCTCCTTATCCCCATTAAATCCCAGGAAAGTTTCGAATGGGATATTGTGTCCATCTTTCACTAACCATTCTCCACAGACTGGACATTTTCTATCTGGCATATCGCAACCAGAACTTGC
>JAQXNU010000094.1 GCA_029098165.1 Clostridiales bacterium | reverse complement strand
GGAGAATCGACATGCTATTTATCTCAATTTTTAAAATAATACGTGTTTTTGCCCGAAAGTTAAGAGATGATTTTGTCGGTGCCTTTTCCGCTCAAGCCGCGTTTTTTATTTTTATCTCTTTCTTTCCATTTGCAATGTTCTTGCTTTCATTACTGCGTTTTCTTCCATTTAATGAAAGTGAACTTATGGAAGCCTGTCGTACCGTATTTCCAACTGCACTTCAATCTTCCGCCATTACAATTGTTAGTGAACTATACGACCGTGCTTCCTCCACTGCAATTGTATCTGCTACCATTATCGCTACCTTATGGTCATCATCCAAAGGAATTCTCTCTATCATCCGAGGAATGAATGGTGTTTATGCCAATACAGAAACAAGAAACTATATTTTACTAAGACTTAAAGCAATTGTTTATACTCTTTTATTTGCTATATTATTGGTCGTCCTGCTTGTGATCTTTGTATTCGGTAATCAGTTATACCTTTGGATCGTTCAGAAGATCCCAATGCTAAGTGATTTTGCATTATTGATCATAAGTCTTCGAACAATCGTAGGTCTATGCGTTTTGATCTTATTTTTCATATTATTGTATCTTGTTGTTCCTAATAGAAAATCAACTTTCTTACGCGAACTGCCTGGAGCTATCCTATGTGCAAGTGGCTGGATGATCTTCTCCTATTTGTATTCATTCTACATTGATAATATGCGGAGTCTCTCTTACACATATGGAAGTTTGACTGCTATTGTTTTATGTATGCTATGGCTTTACTTTTGTATGTATATTATGTTTGTTGGTGCCGAAGTAAATTCTGTGTTAAGTAATCCTACGGTTATGGCTGCCATTAAAAGCCTATTTAAAAAAGAAAAAACTATTGATACAGATAAGCAATAATAAAAGAAAGGCCGTGAAAAAAACGGCAAATAGGTTCACACTGATTTTTTATGCCGTTTTTTTCACAGCCCTTTCTTCGTCACTTATCATAAATTACAGTAATGCTGGAATCCGTATAGTAATGAGATAAGATTTGTTCATACGTCATCCCAAGTTTCGTCATCGTCTTTACACCATTCTGTGACATTCCAACTCCATGTCCAAAGCCCCCTCCTGTTATTCGATAAGCACTTAACTTCCCATCGTTCATGATCGGATCAAAGATACAAAATGCACTAGGAAGCAAGCTCATGCCACGAATCACACTTCCGTCTAATCTGGTCACCTCTGCATCTTTTGGAGCAAAGAAACTTCTAATGTTGCCCTGATAGCGTAGCAGAATCGTTTTCTCTGTCCCTATAACAATCAGTTCTTTCACAATTCCACTGCTTCCTCTTTGTGTTACATATATCTCTCGAACAGTTCCAATGCTTTTTATCGGTTTATTAGCAAATACTAAATCGTTAACAATCCTACGATTTTTATAATCTGCTACCGCAACCTCTTCATCCGTTGCCTTTCCAACGTATGTTAGTATGGAGGAAGTACTGGTATTATACTGACTAGCTAAAAGCTTATTGATCTGTTTGCTCAGTGTTTCAATATCAAATGTCACATTCCACCGATACATTAGAAAGCCACTATCAAATGTATCCATCTTCTTAAGAGTACTCTTATTTCCTACTGTCACATTCACAAGATCCTGTGAGATAAAATCTCGAAACTGCTGCTCACCGGATAAATCTACATGAATCTTCTCCTCAGTCTGCAAAGTACCAGTTAAGTAACTAGATGCTGCTGAATCCTCCCAAACATCCTCTACATTCGCTGTTGTTCCACAAGAAGTTGAAAAGTAATAAGCGGTAATTACATTGCCATCAGCTGTTAACACCTGACCATAAGTATCTTTTACACTTAAGATGGATTCTTCATTTTCCTCCACATTGTTATATACCTGACAGTTTACGCTATCATCTACATGTGCTCCATATGCACTGTATTTGTTTGCCATCAGCTGTTTAAATGCATAGCTTCTCGCACAAACGGCCTGCACCTTTAAAGCCTCACTGCCATAAGAGGTCGGCATCTCACTCGGTACAACGGAATATAGATATTCCTCAATACTTAGCTCATTTACAACGGTAAGGCCTTTTTCTGTCTCAGCAATCTCAATACTGCCTCGATATTTTGGTATACCATAGTTCCTACTAATACTAGTCAACGCTATCTTTCCCTCTTCCGCAGTTGACTCCACCTTAATACGTCCATTCTGAAGCAGCTTACATCCTGCCGATACTGTCACTTCTTCCCCCGCTGGAAACTCTACTTTATGTTTTCCATCATTAATTATAAATGCATCCTCAGAAGTAAATGTAACGGATTTATGATAAAGAGACTGATATCCTGTGGTATTGATCAAAACACGAATGTTATCCGCTATGACCTTTTCCTTAATTAAAGCCGCACACACTTTTCCTTCTGACACTACAAAATCAGTAACCGAATAACCAACTAAAATATTGTTTGTCTTCTCCATGGCAAGATTTCCATATACTTTATAAATCCGATAGTCTTCATGTAGTGGCAACATTCCATACCCTTCAATCTCAATCTCGTTCTCACCAGAAACAAGCACTTTACCTTGGATAATCTCAGGTTTTAT
>JAQXNU010000093.1 GCA_029098165.1 Clostridiales bacterium | reverse complement strand
TAATAACGGATTATCTGCTGCCATTGGTTCAACTGTAAGAACATCCAGCCCAGCACCTGCAATCTGGTCCGATAACAAAGCTTCTGCTAAAGCTTCCTGATTAATAATTGGTCCTCGACCAAGATTTAATAACACTGCACTCTTCTTCATTTTTGCAATTGTAGTTGCATCAAATAAGTTATTTGTTGCCTGATTTAATGGTGCATGGATGGAAACGATATCGGACGTTGCTAATAACGTATCAAAATCCACTTGTTTATAATCGGAGTTTGAATTTTTTCCAGATGTAGAATAATAAATGACCTCACATCCAAATAACTTCGCAATTGCAGCAACACCGCGACCAATCTCGCCTAAGCCAACGATCCCCCATGTCTTTCCTGCCAATTCATGAAACTTCATATCAAAATTACTGAAGATATCACTTCTTGTATACTCCCCTGATTTCACGTACGTATCATAGAAACTGAGTTTTTCATAAACATAAAATAGTAATGCAAACGTATGTTGAACTACCGATTGTGTAGAATATCCCTTCACATTAGCAACTGTAATGTTGTGTGCATTCGTATACTCAAAATCAATATTGTTGGTACCAGTCGCTGTTAAACAAATGAGTTTTAGGTTCTTTGCTGTTTTTAAGAGTTCCTCATTCATCTCGATTTTATTTGCGATAATTACATCTGCATTCTCAATTCTCTTTGCATTCTCCGCTGGGTTGGTTTCGCCATAGATGACAACTTCACCTAATTCCTGAAACCTGCTTAAATCCACATCATTCCCTAAGGTATTTGCTTCCATAATTACTATCTTCATATTTTCCTCCATCGCTTATCTCGTTTTTGTATCTAGTTTCTTCATTAACTCCGGCAGTTCATCGAAGGCGCCGATTACGTATTCATAATCACTCGCCTTACCAAAACCATATCTCGCATAAATGAAGTCCAAGCCAGCCTCATGAGCCGCAATCCCATCTCCTTGCGTATCCCCTACATAGATCGCACTTGTGATGTGATTTCGCTCCATAACGATACGGATATTATCCGCCTTTAATAACCCGGTATCTCCTGGACACGCATAGTCCACAAAATAGGATTCCAAGTGATGAGCTTTTAAAAAAGCTTCAATATAGCCACTCTTGCAGTTACTAACGATTATTAATTGATACTGACTGGACAAAACTTTTAAGGTTTCTTCTATCTTTCCAAGAAGAATTCCACCGTGAGAAGCAAGGTATGGACACTGTGCAACAACACACTCTTCCATCGTCGCAATGGCAACTTCTTGCGGAACACTTAAAAATAATTTCACTGCAATTTCTTCCAATGGTAATCCATACAATTTCTTTAACTTTGCTCCTGTTACCTCATCCTTTATCATTGGGTTCTTCGCTGCGATTTCTTTCCATACAATCGCAGCACCTTCTGTTGAATCCCACATCGTACCATCTAAATCAAAGATTATGCTCTGCATGAATAATTACTCCTAACTCTTCTTTCACCTGTGTCAGATTTTTAAATTGTATCCCGTGTATTCCAAGTTCACGAGCTGCTGACACATTCGCTTCGAGATCATCAATAAATACACATTCACTGGCCTTTAAATGATAGCGATTTAATAAGGTTTCATATATTTTTTTCTCAGGCTTAATACATTTTTCCTGATAAGATATGACAGCTCCATCGACGTATGGCAAAAAGCTAAATACGTCTTTGACATAGGAAAAATTAAGTTCACCATAATTCGATAATATGTAAATATGATATCCTTGATTTTTCAATTCTAGTATCCATTCTTTCGAGTAGTCATATTCCACGACTAAGTCTTTAGGTTCTTCAAAAAACTTAAGAATCTCATCTTCCATCTCTGGATCTACACCTATGCAAAGATTGATGATTTCTTTCGTTGTTTTAACACCACGATCTACCTCATTCCAATAAGGAGATAAAACCGTTGCCTTCGCCAATCTTTCATTCACTTCATTACAAAATCCAAAGGATTGTATATACTCACGCCAACGAAACTGCGCCAATACCTGACCGATATCAAAGATAATATTTTTAATCATAATTCTCCCCCTTATCATCATATAAGTAATAAGTCTAACATGGTTGATTATAAACTATTCGCATAGAAAAATCTATGAATTTCAACCTTAAGATTTTTCATAATATAACCCAACTTGTTTATTCCCCTAGATATATGATATAATATATAATATTAATCAAATATGATTCTCATTGTTTTAAATAAAGGAGGTAGGGAGTTACACACTCCCGATAAATTCATGAAGCCAATCGCTAGTTTTACAATTGATCATTTACGATTACTACCCGGGGTATATGTATCCCGTAAAGATCCTGTTGGGGAAGAAGTGATTACAACTTTTGATATCCGTATGACTCGTCCAAACTTTGAACCAGTCATGAATACAGCTGAAATGCACACGATTGAACATTTAGCAGCTACTTACTTAAGAAACCACGAAGTGTTTGGTTCCCAGATCATTTACTTCGGACCGATGGGATGTCGTACCGGATTCTATCTTCTTTTAGCTGGTGATCACACCTCGGAAGACATTCTACCATTACTTACTGGTATGTTTGAATTTATCCGTGACTTTGAAGGTGAAGTTCCTGGTGCAGCAGCGATTCACTGTGGGAACTACCTGGATATGAATCTTCCAATGGCAAAGTTTCTTGCGAATCGTTTTCTTAATGAAATCCTATACAATATTACACCGGATCACCTTAGATATCCGGCAGAATAAATACAATATTGCTAAAATCAAACGGCTGTTACAGACGACTGTAACAGCCGTTTGCACGTCCATAAATTGGTCTAATCTAAGAACCGTTTGAATATATTATTAAAAAGTAATTAACCAGAGGTGGATTGACTATGGATGAATCGAATAATCAATCGAATGATAATAAAACTTCATCGCCTATGCTTAGTCGATCCGCACAGATTCTACAGGCTGCGAGTCCGTATCTTGATCCCAATTCCACACGAATGCTCGAAAGCATTGTTAGGATGAGTGATTTCTTTGATACGATTCAATCCATCCGGCACCAAGGATTTCCCGCACTCTTTCAAAGGATTATGCCAGGATCAGCTACCGTTAGCATGACAAATCTAGCCCAACCACAACCACAGATTAATTCCGAGGCTCTTCTTCGCAGTATCCGTCCATTTTGTAGTCCTCGAGAAGGCTCTATGATCGATCAGATCTTAAATTTCTTTAATATACAAAAAGTCTTTAGTATGTATCAGACAATCCAAAATATGATGTCTATGATGAACGGAAGTGAGACTTCTGAAGCTAATTCACCAAATTTTAATCCATTTATGAATATGAATTCAAATATGGATATGTCGCAGATGATGAGTATGGCTACTATGATGAGTCAAATGATGAACAGTAATTCCAATGCAACACCAGACGATCATAATACCTATAACACAGATCATGAGGATATGGACGATTCTAATGAAGAAAATGAGGAAGAGAATTCAAACGACTCCAATGAACCAAACGAGGAAGATGCTCCCATCTACAACTATAATCGAAAGAATCAATCCTCTAGTGCCTCTTACCATACAGAAGAAAATAGATCTAACAGTTACGACAATACATATACCGATGATACGTACTGGAACAGTCAAAATATGAACTATCGAAACAGCTATGAATCCAATTCGTCTCCAATGTCCGATGGGAATTATGCTAACTCACCATCGGATCCTGCTGATTCTGAAGATGACCCTTCATCGGATTCATTGTCTGACAATTCACCACCTCCTTCTAATCAACCAAATAAACAAATGCTTGATATGCTGTCAACGATGATACCGCCAGAGCAAAAAAGTACGTTCGAAGCAATGAAACTTCTCATAGATTCCGGATTCATAAAATAGACTTTAACACAAGGTAAGTATTAAGATAACTTGTCATAATAATAGAAATGAGGTAATCGTATGGACACTCAATGGATCAATCATCCTTCCCTACAAAAGATGGATCCAACAAAAAAGAAAATCATACTAGATCTTGTTAAAGAGATTGAAGGAAAGCCAATGGATAAAGCAGCGAAATGTGCAATTGCTGCTCAAAGTAAACTCCAAGCAATGGGATTGTCATTAACCAACGAAGAGTCCAATCTCCTAGCTTCCATCTTAATGTCCCGCATGAACCCACAGATGCGTTCCCAAGCAGAAGCTGCAACCAATTTCTATAATCAGCAAAGAAATATGCAGCGCCAACAAAAACGCTCGAACGGTAAGAAAAAATAAAGTATATACAATAAGGGTGCTGAGGATAGACGAGGGAAAACTGGCTCTTAGCATAGGATAGATCAACCTTTTTCCTATACGGGATTCCACCGATTCGAACGATTTTCCATACGGACAGTTATCGGCATTATAATGAGCAAAATAAGGCTCACGGATCAATTTTAGCATAGCTCTTTTTTGATGACAACCTTTCGTAAGGATAAAACCAAAGGTGATCTGTTTAAATATAATGCTTCCTTGATATTCTTTTTTTAAGATTTATCACATATATTTTCATAATTAAGATGTTTCGAGGTATTCATGGAAACTGTATTAAAATTCATTTATGATAATGGAATTCCTGCTATGTTTATCATCATTCTATTAGAATATGCCTGCTTTCCTGTATCCAGTGAGATTGTACTTCCATTCGCCGGTGCATTTGCAGCAGCAAAAAATACGCCTTTTCTCTTAATTCTAGCCCTTAGTTCCCTTGCCGGCGTCTTAGGAACTAGCATCTGCTATCTGATTGGACGGCTGGGTGGTGACCGTCTTTTACATAAAATCATGAAGCGATTTCCAAAGACAGAAAAAAGCATTACTACATCCTATGAAAAGTTTGGAAAGTTCGGATCGTATGTTGTTTGTATCGGGCGCGTCATTCCAATCATCCGTACTTATATCGCATTTGTAGCTGGCGCCGTGGAACAGCCTTATGCAATCTTTTTAGGTTTCTCTGCACTTGGAATTACGGTTTGGAACTGTTTACTGATCGGCATTGGATATTTTCTACGCGAAAACTGGACGCATGCAATTTCTTACTATACCAGATATAAAAATATCCTGATTCCAGTGTTACTATTAATAGTGTTATTCTGGGTTGCTCGCAGGTTACGAAAAAAGAATGAGATAAAGATGCAAGAATGTTTTAATGAATATCGTAGACAGAATAGAAATTAAGGATGAAAAAAGGGATGACTCCCATCATTTCATGCAATACAAATTTGCTAAGAAACAATATGAGTCATCTCTTTTTTATTTAAATTATACAGCTATTTCAATCCTAAAACCTTATCCATTATTTTTTCACTTGGAATCTCATAACGTTTGATCGCTGATTCACGAATCTTATTTTTAGCTTCGTTAAGATCCATCGAATAAGCACTTCGAACATAGTCATAACCAAATACTTTTTCCGTCATTGCCAGTATTACTCCCGGCCAACCATATTCTTGTCCCTGCTTATTCTTCTTTCTTGCGAATCCTGCCGCTATGATATAGATCTGCATCTGGAGTTGATTGATCGTTGAGTCGAATCCCTTTTCTCCGCCTTTTCCAAAGCCTGCTTCTTGCTTTAGGATATGAGAAGGCATAGAATTGTGTTGTTCTAATGTATCCATGATCATCTTAGCTCTGTGGCTTGCTAACCCATCTTCGTACCTGGAATCGAAATCATATCCATCTCGACGAATCCTTGCAAAAATCGGTAACCACTCTTTTGTAATAAATCCGGCTTTCCCACCGAATAACTTACCATAGACAATGTCTTCTTGTCCCGCAATAAACTCACGAAATGCCCAAGGATCTAGGTTCGGATCTTCTCCCCACCAACCGCCATTATAGCTATGTTCTTCGATTGAAAAACCTGGAATTTCATTTTTAAATAATGGTACAAATCCAACTTCATGAATGTATTCACGAATTTGTGCATGATTTTTTAAAGGTGCTTCCTCGAATAAATCATGCCCACACATAATCCACTTGCCATGCTCTTCGATCATATCGTCCTCCGTCTCATTCAGATCATACGATCTGTCTTATTTTCCGAATACTGCTTGATTAATATCATCCTTCATAGCAATCACAGCCTGGCGCGAAGCATCCGCAAAAAATTGTGGACCAAATTTCTCATAAGCTGGCTGTTTGTATGCTGCGATAATTCCGCGAGAAGAGTTAACAATTGCTCCAAGTCCATCTTTATTAAAGTAAGGAGCCAGATCACTTGCCTTTCCACCCTGTGCACCATAACCTGGTACCAAGATGTAAGTCTTTGGCATGATCTTACGAAGTACTTCTCCCATCTTAGGGTAAGTTGCTCCAACAACTGCTCCGATGTAGCTATAGTTATCTCCCATGCACATCTCTCCCCATTCAGCTACCTTACGGCCAACCATTTCATACAATGGTTTTCCATCGACTAACTGATCCTGGAATTCTCCACTGGAAGGGTTGGAGGTTTTTACTAAGATAAACAGACCTTTCTTTTCTTCTTTACAAACATCAATAAATGGTAGTATGCCATCTGAGCCTAAGTATGGATTTACGGTTGCAAAATCCTCATCGAATCCATAATAACTTTTCGACCCAACCTTTATTTTACCTAAATGAGCAGTCGCATAGGCACTCGAAGTGGAACCAATATCCCCACGCTTGACATCTCCGATCACTACTAAGTCTTTGCTCTTACAGTAGTCAACAGTCTTCTTGAACGCAATCAATCCAGGAATACCAAACTGCTCATACATTGCGATCTGTGGCTTTACCGCTGGAATCAGATCATAAGTTGCATCTACAATTGCCTTATTATACTGCCAGATAGCTTCTGCAGCACCTTCTAATGTCTCACCAAATTCAGCATATGCCTTTTCCTTTACCCAATCAGGAATATATCCTAACATTGGATCTAACCCTACGACAATCGGTGCTTTGTTTTCTTCAATTTTCTTTACTAACTTATTGATCATTTCCTATCCTCCATTATGCTCTATAAACTATATTTCCATTTACTAATGTAAATAAAACCTTACCTGTGACTTCTTTTCCATCAAAAGGCGTGTTTTTGCCTTTCGATAAAAGGCTATTCTTATCAATGCAATATGTCATATTAGGATCTGCGATCGTAATATCCGCTGCTTTTCCAACTTCTAAACTTCCTTTATCAATTCCAAGTACCTTGGCTGGATTATAACTCATCTTCTCCACCATTTGCATTGGAGTCAGATAACCGGTCTTTACAAGCTCTGTCATCGTTAATGCAAATGCAGTTTCTGAACCCACAATCCCAAAAGGAGAATTTAGCATGGAGCCACTTTTTTCTTCTTCCGAATGAGGTGCATGGTCGGTTGAAATCACATCCATGATATTATCACGTAAACCTTCCTTTAATGCCTGCACATCCTCTCTGCTGCGAAGTGGCGGATTCATCTTAAATCTTGAACTATCTTCGGTAATCTCATCATCGCTCATTGTAAAGTGATGTGGGCAAACTTCACCTGTCACTTGAATTCCAAGTTTTTTTGCCATCGCAACTAACTGCACGCTTGCTTTCGTTGAACAGTGGCAAAGATGAAGTTTCGCCTTTGTTTCCTGAGCAAAAAAGATATCTCGTGCAGTGATGACATCTTCTACTGCATTTGTGATTCCAGGTAAATGAAGTTCTCTCGACTTCTCGCCTTCATTCATAACTCCCCCACGTACAAGAGTTTTGTCTTCACAATGTGCAAACACAACAATCCCTGCCTTGGCTGCTTCTTTCATGCCCTCAAGATAGACAAGTTCATCCATGACCGACTTACCATCTTCACTGATTGCCAGTGCACCGGCCTTTGCCATTCCATTGATATCTGCAAGCTCCGTTCCTGCTTGCCCTTTCGTTACTGCTCCGATTGGAACAATATGTATCGGTGAATCAAGTTGACTCTTTGTTTTTAGGTATTCTACCATCTCACTACTATCAATGACTGGTTTTGTATTCGGCATTGGACAGATTGTCGTATAACCACCTGCCGCAGCCGCACGGGAACCAGTCGCAATTGTTTCTTTATATTCAAATCCAGGTTCTCTTAGATGAACATGTAGATCAATAAATCCAGGCATTACATAAAGACCTTGTGCATCAATGATTTCATCTGCTTCACATGTAATATTTCTCTCCACTTCTTTAATGAAACCATCCTCTATTAATAAATCATAAACTCCCTCTCGTTTTGAGGCAGGGTCTAATAGATATCCTTGCTTAATCAGTGTTTTCAAACCATGTTCTCCCTTCGTACTAAGTTTCCTTACATTTCTCAGATCATTTAGATTAAGTTTGAATTTGCTATGTCATGCAATAAATCCTTATTATCAATATAAGTTTCAAACTCATCCTTTGAAATCCATTCATATTCCTGTAATTCTTCCGATAGAACTGCTTCTTTATTTAGCGCAAAACACTCATAACAGATTCCAACGATATGGTGCTCACCAACGGTGTAAGACCAAGTATACAGAGGCGAATCCATTACAGCATCAATACCTGTCTGTTCTTTAATTACACGAACAACAGCCTTTGCAGGATCTTCTCCAACTTCAATATCTCCATCTATAAATTGCCAACGATATGGATCTACTACACGATCATCATACCATTTCTTCACTACTAGATAAGTATCGTTGTCTTTTACGATTCCTTTAACTTTGATTTCTACCTCTGCCATACCTTATGTCCTCCGTTTTTTACTGATAATGAACATCCACTAAAAATAATCCTTTTGCTTCTGCAGTTGGACCCGCTTTCTCACGGTCACGGCTTGCAATGATATCTGTAATATCCGATGGTTTCTTTTCACCCAATCCGACATCTAAAAGTGTACCAACCATAATCCTTACCATGTGTGGCCAAAAATCATCACCCTTTACTGTAATCACAATTTCCTTATGATCTCCATAAACATCCACCGCAGTAATAGTACGTTCGGTTGACTTTTTCATACGTTTATTATCTGAAAACGCTTTAAAGTCATGTTTTCCCACCATAAGTTTCGCAGCTTCTTTCATGGCTTCTACGTTTGGACGTTTAAAACAATAGTAATTGTATTTACGTTCAAATACGGAAGGTACTTCTCCAATTGATATTTTATATTCATATTCAAAGGAGACAGCATTAAAGCTTGCATGAAATCTTTCCGGAACTTCTAATGCCTCTGTTACCGCAATATCTCTAGGCAAGAATCGATTTAAATACTGCTTGATCTCATACACCTTTAAATCAGAATTCGTTTTAAAATTTGCCACCTGTCGGTAAGCATGAACGCCTGCTTCGGTTCTTGCTGCCCCGATCACATCAACTGGTTCATTTTCCATTTTGGTCAGCACATCTTCGATTTTATCCTGAATCGTCACAGCATTTCTGCCTACCTGCTTCTGCCAACCATCATAACGAGATCCATCATATTCGATTGTTAATTGAATGTTACGCATGCCATTCTCCTTTTACATTTTTGTAACCTTATTTTGCCCTTTCACAAGTTTACCATTCACGGTCGAAAATAGCAACATGAAAAAAAGCTCCTCTTATCTCTCCGCTTGTAGTTTCTCAAAGATTTCTTCAAAGAGATCAAACTTCGTTTGGTATACTTGTTCTTCGAACAAACCTCTTTTTCCAGAATACTCTGTAATGAAACTAGCATAGGCTACAAAAGTTAGATGCTGACGTAATAAGTCTGTGCGGCCTTGATCATTGTATTTTTTTACAACGTCCCAATTCAGGTTCGTCATCTCTAAAACATCCTCTTCCGTTGCATTATCTAAAAGCTCCATTGCTTTTTCAAAGTCTTGTTTGATGAACAATTCTTTTAATTCGAGATCTAGCGTCTGTAATTCTTCCGTCATTATTTATACTCCTTTTGTTATTTACGTGGGATATGGCAGTAATTCTGGATGATGATCTGGACGGTCTGTCGACCCATGTAGTCATTAATGGATGGGTAGTAAGTGAACGCCAAATCAACATTATTGTACTGACCATGATACATTTTTCTTGTTTCTTCAACTCCGAAGATTTCTTCAACATAGGCATTAAAAGCTGGGATGTCACCGAAGTAGAGAGCATCAATCTCACAGCCATCACTATTATTAATCGTTAGTTTAAGAACATTCTGGTTCTTACCAAGGATAACGGCTTTTCTAACTCTAAAGTGCTGTTCTGCAAAGACTGGTTTTACGTTTCCTTTGCCAAAAGGCTCAAGACGTTCTAACTCATCAATAAAGTCTAATTTAAGATAGCCAATTGGAAGTGGAACATCAATCTTAACAACAGGTATTAAGTCGTTCTCCGTTAAGGTCGTATTTTCGTTTAGGCGTTTACGAAGTGCTTCTAAATTCTCTGCTGGCAGGGACAATCCAGCTGCCATTGGATGTCCACCAAACTTACTTAATAAGTCTTTACACTTTAAAAGTTCTTCAAACATATTATAAGCTTCAATAGAACGTCCCGACCCCTTAACTCCATCTTCAACATCGACAAATACAAGTGCTGGCTTATGATAACGCTCACGAACACGTCCTGCAATAATACCAACTAGACTTTCATGAGTATGCTCTAATTTTATTACAAGCACTTTATCATCCTTAATATTGGACTGTTCAATAAGTTCCATTGCCTGATCGACACCTTCCTGTGTCATCTCTTTCCTGCTTTCATTTAGATCTCGTAATTCCTTTGCAAGTCTTACTGCATCTGCCTGATTCGTAGCCTGTAGTAAGTCAAACGCCATAGCAACTGTATCCAGACGGCCAGCGGCATTAAAACATGGCCCGATTACAAATCCTATATGATAAGAGGATAGTCGATCCATATTGATCGAACATTCTTCCATCAGAGCTCGTAAACCAATATTCTGTGTATTGCTTAATAAAGATAATCCGTATTTTACAATGATACGATTTTCATCCACAAGATCCATTACGTCCGCTACCGTTGCAATGGCAGTGTACTCTAAAAGTTGATACGCTTCTTCAATAGAAATACTAAATTCTTCATAGAGAACACAGATAAGTTTAAATGCAATCCCTGCTCCACAAAGTCCTTTGAATGGATATGCACAATCCTCCTGTTTTGGATTTACAACGGCATCTGCATTAGGAAGGATAAACTCTCTGCTTCCTTCTTCCTTCTCCGTAAATGCTACTTCATGATGATCCGTAACAACTACAGTCATACCAAGGGATTTCGCATAATTAATCGCATCAAAGGCTGCAATACCATTATCACAGGTAATGATAAAATTGCTTCCAGCGGCTTTCGCATCATCCACAATTCTTCGATTGAGGCCATATCCTTCCGAAACACGATCAGGAGCATAAAGAAGTGCCTTTCCCCCGACACGTTCAATCGCATAGTGTAATGTATAGCCAGATAGGATACCATCATTATCAAAATCAGTACCAATAGCAATGGTTTCTCCTGCTTTTATCGCATTTACAACAAGTTCGACTGCTTTGTTCATGTCTTTCATAAGTCTTCCGTCATAAAGCAAAGACAAATCACAATTCAAATATCTATTAATTTCTTCTTCTGTCTGATGTCCTCGATTGACAATTAATCTGGCCAAAACCGGACTAATTCCAAATCTTTGTCCTAAGCTGTTAAAATCAGCTCTTTTTGCTTCAAGCATCCACTTTTCTTTCATATACCTATCCTTCTAATGAGACAAAAGAGCTGTTGCAGAACATAATTTTGTAGATGATTAGTTCAAAATTACTTCCCGCACCAGCTCAATTATTTAAGTCGAATTATTAACTTATTCTGCTTTTGCAATTTTTTTCTGATAGAAAT
>JAQXNU010000092.1 GCA_029098165.1 Clostridiales bacterium | reverse complement strand
AGAAAACAGACAGACAACGTGTACCTCTTCCTGAGTCGTCAATTCCATTCCCGGTAACACTAGAACTCCTTTTTCCTCTCCCAACTGCATGGTTGGTGCACAATTACGGCAAGAATTATGATCCGTTACGGCAATCACATCCAAACCCTTTAATTTCGCCATTCCTACGATATTCGCCGGTGTCATATCATTGTCACCACAAGGAGACAGACAGGAATGGAGATGCAGATCATAGTTCAGTGTTTTCATCGATTATTTTTTGTACCAAAGATGCTGCTTCAAAGATTGGCATCTCTGTTGATAATACAGTAATTCCCTCGCTCTTAGCACGTTCTTGTGCCGGCGCATCCAACTGAATTCCTTCGGCAAGGATAACACAAGACGCCTCGGTTAATGTTGCTACAGCAAGTGTATTGATATTTCCCATTACAGTAACCCATGCTGCGTTTGCTGGTACCCTACTCATTGCAATGCTCAACAGATCACAGCAAAATGGTTTACTGATTGTTTGTGTTATATCTTTCCCTTCATTAATAACCTTAAATCCGGACTTTTCAATTATCTTCTCTATTGTCATAAATTCTCCTCTCCTAATTCACTGGATAGACGTATCATCTTCTCTCGGAATATATGGATACAATCCGTTTCCTTTGCCGCTCCTCTCACGATATCTTCCGCAAGTGCTTTACAAGTTGGGGCACCACAAGACCCACAATCCAATCCAGGAAAACTCTCTAATAGTTCCTCCATCTTAGCCATCATACTGATACTCTGTGACATGTTTTCCCCAAGTGTAAAAACAGGTTCATACTCCACTTCATTATCCCATAACAAATCTTTTTCTTCGATTGTCGTATGATTCCGAGCCACAGGCATATATTTACGTAAACGCTTTAGCTTAACCCTTGCAACATAAGGATTCTCTACGGTTAGCACACCGCCAACACATCCACCACTGCAAGCATTAAGTTCAATAAATTCCAAATTCGAAAACTTCTGATCCTCCATATCTTCCAAGACACGAATGACATGCTCAATCCCATCAGCAGCCAGATAACTGTCGGTCAACAATCCACTTGCTTCACCACCACTCGATCCCCAGCTGATTCCGATTTTTCCACCAGTCACTAAATCATCTAACTCATCTTCATCTGCAACTTCTTTCATGCATTTGATCAGAATCGGATATACTTCTTTAATCGCCAGTACTCCATCAACTTCACTATGTTCATATCCTAAAGGATAACGTACTGCAGTTACTTTTGCAGGACAAGGAGAAATAAAGAAGATTCCAATCTGATCCGAACGAAGTCCTGTCTTTTGCATTGCTTCTTTACGTGCTACCAGTGCTGCAATATCAATTGGAGGTTTCAGTGGCAATAGATGTTCTAACAAGTTTGGAAAACGTACACGGATCAGTCGAGTGATCGACGGACAGGCCGTACTGATAATGGGCCATTTCTCCTTGTGCTGTTCCACATAAACTCTAGAATACGAGGATAACACTTCTGCTGCTCCACTGACCTCATAAACATCATCAAATCCCATTCGTTTTAATGCATTAAGTACTATGTTAACGTCCTCTAAATTATTCATCTGTGCGTACAAACTCGGCGCCGGAAGTGCTATTGTATATTGAAACCGCTGTAATTCGCCAAGACTATCATAGACTGCTTTTTTTGCATGATGTTTACAAATACGAATACATTCTCCACAATCAATGCAAAATTCTTTTTTAATCATTGCTTTTCCATTACGTACACGAATTGCCTCGGTTGGGCATCTTTTGATACAGTTAATACATCCAACACATAGATTTTCTTGTAATCGTACAGCAGTAAAGAAGTTTCCCATACAACGCCTCCTTTCTTTCACGATTATAAACTGAAATAACTATACTTATAATAAACTATAGCTTCACGACCATAGTAACTGTCGTTCCCACATTGACTGCAGTCTCAATCTTCATGGAATCAGAATACTTTTTCATGTTAGGCAGTCCCATTCCTGCTCCAAACCCAAGGGCGCGTACTTTATCCGGAGCTGTAGAGTACCCAGCCTGCATTGCCAAATCGACATCTGCAATTCCAGGCCCGTGATCCTTTAATACCATGGTAATTTCCGTGGGTGTCAGAATCACATCAATGACACCACCATTTGCATGAATTACCATATTGATCTCGCCCTCATACATTGAAATTGCAACTTTACGCACTGCAACTGGATTAACTCCCATTGTCTTTAACTTTTTCTTCACATCACTAGAAGCCTCTCCTGCCCTAGTAAAATCATCGCCTGAAATGTGATAGGTTAACTTGATTGCTTCATTCAATAGGATGCACCTCCGCGAAGCCCATGATCATAAAGTAGCCCACATGCAGAAAACATACGGTGGCCTGTACAAAGAAGTGGTATTTCTCTCTCATTTGCTAATTCAATCATCGCTTCATCTGGCTTTTTCCCGCGAACAAATATGATACAAACAACGTCCATCATTTCCGCTGTCCGAATCACCTGTAAATTACACAAACCAGTCAATAACGCACACTGATCCTTAACAAAGGCTAGTACATCACTCATCATGTCCGAACCACAGCCAGTATGTACCTCTCGTTCCATGTACTGTTCACCACAGATTACCCTAGCCTTTAAAATATTTTTTATGTCACCAACTGTCATACATTCCCTCCTTACTCCTTTTTGTTTATCAATTCACAATAAATAACCTAGCTTAACATTGTATTTTGTAGAAAGAAAAGAGCAATAATTATCATAATTGCTCACATTTTAGTATATTAGTAAATATGTATAATTCACGTTCCTCATTTGCTATTTAATAGTATAGCATTACCAAATATCCTTTTCAACTACTAACCACCGAATAATATACCAAATAATGTTAATTATTTAACTATATTCTCACAGAAATTGTAATTTTGTTATGAAAATACTATCTTAATGTATACACAAATCAATTGTTGGCATTTATTTGCGCCACATATTATGATATTGTTCTGGTGTTCACAGTAATATAGTACCATTACTTGTTAAATATATATCATTGTGGATTTTTACCGAATTTCATGCTATAATACAATTGTTTTTCGACAACATGCAGGCCGAAAGATTGTTAAAAAACTATCAAGGAGGTTTTAAAATGGGCTCTCAGAAATCGACCGTCCCTTTTGCAGGAACAAAAGAACAAGAGGCAGCACTTATGAACATCATCGATGAACTACAAAGCGATAAAGGTGCCTTGATGCCAATACTGCAGAAGGCACAAGAAATCTATGGTTATCTTCCTATTGAAGTTCAAACTATGATTTCAAACAAACTAAATATTCCGTTGGAGAAGATTTATGGAGTAGTAACATTCTATTCTCAGTTCTCACTCTATCCAAAAGGAAAATTTAAAATATCTGTATGTCTCGGAACTGCTTGCTATGTAAAAGGTTCTGGTGATATTTATGCTAAATTACAGGAAAAGCTGGGTATTGAAAGTGGTGAATGCACACCAGATGGTAAATTCTCACTTGAGGCATGCCGTTGCATTGGTGCTTGCGGACTTGCTCCAGTTCTGACCGTAAATGATGATGTCTATGGTCGTCTAACTGTCGACGACATTGATGGTATCCTTGCAAAATACAACTAACTATAGAGGAAACTTCTATGATGCCGGAGATTTCATTAAATATATTAGATGTAGCACAAAATTCCATTCGTGCAGGAGCAAAATTAATTGAGATCACCATAACAGCCAATACCCAAAAAGACTTGTTATCCATAACCATTGAAGACAATGGGTGCGGAATGACCAAAGAACAGGTATCACTTGTTTCAGATCCATTCTATACGACTCGTACTACCCGAAAGGTCGGTTTAGGTATCCCGTTCTTTCAGTATGCTGCGAATGCCACAGGTGGTGACTTTCACATTCAGTCAACGGTTAATGTCGGAACTAAAGTAATCGCAAACTTTAAGTTATCCCATATTGACCGAATGCCCCTTGGTGACATGACAAGTACCATACATACGCTAATTACAATGAATACCGGAATAGATTTTTTATATCAATATACATTAGATGAGAGAAGCTTTACCCTTGATACAAGAGAATTTCGAGACGTGCTTGGTGATGTACCTTTCGATAATTTTGATGTCTCAAACTATATTAAGGCGTTTTTAAGCGAAAACAAAGCTGAAGTTGATAACGGATTTATCCTATAATATGAAGGAGGACGCAATATGAAGTCTCTTGAAGAATTAAAAGCAATCCGAGAGAAGATGCAAGCTCAGATCAGCCTTCGTAACGAAGAATCTGCAACGACTCGTGTCGTTGTCGGTATGGCTACCTGTGGCATTGCCAGTGGTGCAAGACCAGTACTCACCACACTCTCTGACGCAGTTCAGAAAAAAGGTCTCAGTAACATAATGGTTACACAGACGGGCTGCATCGGCTTATGTCAATTCGAACCGATCGTGGAAGTAATAGAAGCTGGAAAGGAAAAGGTTACTTATGTCAAGATGAACCCTGAGAAGGCTCTTGAGGTTGTTGAACGTCACCTGATCCGAGGACAAGTCATTACAGAATACACCATTCAAAACTATATTAAATAGCGAGGAGGACATAGAATGTATCGTTCACACGTCTTAGTATGTGGCGGAACCGGATGTACTTCCTCCGGAAGTAAAGAAATTCTAGCTGCATTACAGAATGAAATTGAAAACGTAGGACTAAAAGACGAAGTTTGTGTTGTACAGACAGGTTGTCATGGACTTTGTGCTTTAGGACCAATTATGTTAATTTACCCAGAAGGAACTTTCTACTCCATGGTTAAGTTAGAAGATGTTCCTGAAATCGTAAGTGAGCATTTATTAAAAGGACGTATCGTAAAACGTTTATTATACACTGAGACAGTTTCCGAAGATGGTGTTAAATCACTAGAAGAAACCGATTTCTATAAAAAGCAGCATCGTATCGCTTTAAGAAACTGTGGTGTTATTAATCCTGAAAAGATAGATGAGTACATAGGAACCAGAGGTTATGAAGCTCTTGGTAAAGTATTGACTGAGATGACTCCGGATCAGGTAATCCAAACATTATTAGACAGCGGTCTTCGCGGTCGAGGCGGCGGCGGATTCCCAACCGGATTAAAGTGGAAACTTGCAAAACAGAATGATGCAGATCAAAAATATGTATGTTGTAACGCCGATGAAGGTGATCCAGGTGCATTCATGGATCGTTCCGTATTGGAAGGTGATCCACATGTTGTACTTGAGGCAATGGCAATCGCAGGCTATGCTATCGGTGCTAACCAAGGTTATATTTATGTTCGTGCAGAATACCCTATCGCTGTAGAGCGTTTGCAGATTGCAATCGAGCAAGCTCGTGAATACAATCTGTTAGGAAAAAATATCTTCGGTACTGGCTTTGACTTTGATATAGGATTACGATTAGGTGCTGGTGCTTTCGTATGTGGCGAAGAAACTGCTTTAATGACTTCCATTGAAGGAAATCGTGGTGAACCACGTCCACGTCCTCCTTTCCCAGCTCAAAAAGGTCTATTCCAAAAACCAACTATCTTAAATAACGTTGAAACCTATGCTAACATTCCACAGATCATCTTAAATGGTCCAGAATGGTTTGCTTCTATGGGTACCGAAAAGAGCAAAGGCACAAAAGTCTTCGCACTCGGTGGCAAGATTAAGAATACTGGTCTTGTTGAAATTCCAATGGGAACTACTCTTCGTGAAGTCATCGAAGAAATTGGTGGTGGTATTCCAAACGGGAAGAAATTTAAAGCTGCTCAGACTGGTGGTCCATCCGGTGGATGTATTCCTGCAGAGCATTTCGATATTCCAATCGACTATGATAACTTAATCTCCATTGGTTCCATGATGGGATCTGGTGGTCTGATCGTTATGGATGAAGATAACTGTATGGTTGATATCGCTAAATTCTTCTTACAGTTCACAGTAGATGAATCCTGTGGTAAATGTACCCCATGTCGTATCGGTACAAAGCGTCTGTATGAGCTGTTAGATAAGATCACAAAAGGCCAGGGCACACTAGAGGATCTTGATAAGATGGAAGAGCTATGCTACTACATCAAGAATAACTCTCTTTGTGGTCTTGGTCAGACTGCTCCAAACCCTGTATTATCAACATTACGTTACTTTAGAGACGAATATATCGCCCATGTTGTTGATAAGAAATGTCCTGCTGGCGTATGTAAGGCTCTACTCTCCTACACAATCGATGCAGATAAGTGTAAAGGCTGTACCCTTTGTGCTCGTAATTGTCCTGCTGGTGCAATTGAAGGTGTTGTCCGTGAGCCTCATGTCATTCATCAGGATAAGTGCGTAAAATGTGGTGCTTGTATGGAGAAATGTAAGTTTGGTGCAATCAGTAAAAAATAATAGCGGAGGTTACTATGGCGAATATAAATCTTAAAATCAACGGCATGGATGTATCTGCTCCAGCAGGTTCGACCATCTTAGAGGCTGCAAGATTAGCACACATTGATATTCCTACCCTTTGTTTTCTGAAGGATATTAACGAAATTGGTGCCTGCCGTATCTGTGTAGTTGAAGTAAAAGGAGCAAGAAGCTTAGTTGCATCTTGCGTTTACCCAGTAAATGAGGGTATGGAAGTATGGACTAATACTCCAGCAGTATTAGAATCCAGAAAGAAAACATTACAGCTTATCCTTTCGAATCATGATATGAAATGTTTATCTTGTGTTCGTAGCGGGAACTGTGAACTTCAGAAACTATGTAAAGACCTTGGTGTCGATGATGAAAATCGATATGCTGGGGAGCAGAATCATTATGAATTAGATACCTCAGCAGCTCATATGGTTCGTGATAATAATAAATGTATTCTCTGTAGACGTTGTAGTGCAGTCTGTGATAAGGTTCAAGGAGTCGGAGTCATTGGTGCAAATGAACGAGGTTTTGCTACAAATATCTCCTGCGCCTTCAACATGGATCTCGCAGATACTAGCTGCGTTTCCTGTGGCCAGTGTATTGCTGTCTGTCCTACTGGTGCATTATATGAGAAGGATTCCACAGATGAAATTCTCAAAGCAATCC
This sequence comes from Clostridiales bacterium, assembly GCA_029098165.1. Classification (GTDB taxonomy): domain Bacteria; phylum Bacillota; class Clostridia; order Lachnospirales; family Lachnospiraceae; genus Lachnoclostridium. Next base: position 5,129 of record JAQXNU010000092.1, on the reverse strand, counting down.
ATGATCCTGAAAAATTCGTATTTGTTCAGACCGCCCCAGCTGTTCGTGCAGGTCTTGGCGAAGCCTTTGGCCTACCAATCGGAACAAATGTAGAAGGCAAGATGGTAGCTGCTCTTCGCAGAATCGGTTTCAATAAAGTTTTTGATACAAACTTCAGTGCCGACCTTACAATTATGGAGGAAGCAACCGAACTTCTTGACCGTGTTCAAAACAATGGAGTCCTTCCATTGATTACATCCTGTTCTCCTGGTTGGATTAAATACTGTGAGCATTACTTCCCTGATATGACAGAGAACTTAAGCTCCTGTAAATCTCCTCAGCAGATGTTTGGTGCAGTTGCCAAGACTTATTATGCAGAAAAACTAGGAATCGATCCAAAGAATATGGTAAGTGTAAGTATCATGCCATGTACAGCTAAGAAATTTGAAATCGGACGAGACGATCAGAATGCAGCTGGTGTTCCAGATGTGGACTATTCCTTAACGGTTCGTGAACTTGGACGTTTGATTGATAAAGTTGGTATCAACTTCTTATCCTTACCAGACGAGAAGTTCGATGATCCACTTGGAATCGGTACTGGCGCTGCTGTCATCTTTGGTGCAACCGGCGGTGTTATGGAAGCTGCTTTACGTACCGCAGTTTGGAAGTTAACTGGCGAGAATAATGATTCTCCTATTGAATTTACGGATGTTCGTGGTGTTGAAGGTATTAAAGAAGCTACTTATAACGTTAACGGAATGGACATTAAAGTTGCAGTTGCTTCCGGTCTTGTTAACGCAAGAGAACTTTTAAATAAAGTGAAATCTGGAGAAGCTTCCTATCACTTTATCGAGATCATGGGATGTCCTGGTGGATGTGTCAATGGTGGTGGTCAGCCTCAGGTACCTGCAAGCATTCGTAACTTTACAGATATTCGCGCTCTTCGTGCAAAAGTATTATACGATTCTGATGAAGCTAATGCGATTCGTAAATCACATGAAAATCCAGCCGTAAAGCAACTTTATGATGAGTTCCTTGGTGCACCAGGTTCTCATAAAGCTCATGAAATCTTACATACAACCTATGTAAAACGAGGTGTGAATAACTATTAATTACTCATACACATAAACTAAAAATAGACCCCTATGTTCTAACATAGGGGTCTATTTTTAGCACTTTCCATGGCAAATTATAGGAGTAAGATATATTACATTGATTATCCGTTATTGAGTTGGTAAGATACATTTATAGGAAAATGAAAGCACGTACAAGGAGGAATTCTATATGAAGTTTGAGGATATGATGAAACTGATAAATAATACAAAAGAAAATATTCAGAAAGTGATTATTGGAAAAGATGAGGTTATCATTAAGGTACTAACTTCATTAATTGCTGGTGGCCATGTATTACTCGAAGACGTACCTGGTACCGGAAAGACATTACTAGCAAAATCTATCGCAAAATCCATTGATGCAGATTTTAAACGTATTCAGTTTACACCAGATTTATTACCTTCTGATATTACAGGCATGAATATCTATAATCAAAAAGAAAGCTGCTTTACTTTCATTCCTGGTCCAGCGTTTAGTAACATCCTATTAGCCGATGAAATCAATCGTGCAACTCCTCGAACTCAGTCCAGTTTACTTGAGTGTATGGAGGAAAAGCAAATTACCGTCGACGGGACGACACGCCCACTTTCACAACTTTTCTTTGTTATCGCAACCCAAAACCCTGTAGAAACTGCAGGTACCTTTCCATTGCCAGAAGCACAACTTGATCGTTTTATGATGCAATTATCTATGGGCTCTCCTTCTGTGGAAGAAGAATTAGATATGATGGACCGCTTTATAAAAAATGATCCACTTAGCAATTTATCTGCTGTTTGTTCCAAAGAAGATATCTTAAATATGAGAGAATTTTGTAAGTCCATTTATATACATAACTCCATCCGCGAATATATCGTTAATATCATACAAAAGACACGTGATCATAACAGTATCTCCATTGGCGTAAGCCCAAGAGGAACCTTAGCCTTCGTACGTGCACTTCAAGTCTATGCTGCACTGCATGAACGAGACTATGTGTTACCTGATGATGTAAAAGAGCTGGCTATTCCGGTACTAAAGCATCGAATCTTAACTTACGGGAAAACGCATTCCAACGATGCACATCCTTTATTTGATATCCTTGCTAATGTTCCTGTCCCTAGCGAAAACTTCCAGGCATAACGTAATACAAAGGAGTATGTATGAAGATAATTGTCGCGTTTCTTACTATTTACGTTCTTTATTTATTACAAAAGACCCTATACAATAAGAATTGGTTAAAAAACTTAGATGTTAAGGTTGATTTTTGTGATGCCTATGTAACAGAGGGGCAGAAAACAAAGTTGGTGGAAATCATTGAAAATAACAAGTGGCTTCCCATCCCATTTTTACATATAAAGTTTACCACAAGCAAGTATTTCTTGTTTCCAAAAGAAAAGAATACTTCTGTTTCCGATTTATTCTACCGACATGATATCTTTTCCATCGGTTCGTACAAACGTATCTCGCGATACTATGCATTTACTTGTACAAAACGTGGTGCTTATACGATTAACTTTATTGATGTACTGTCCAAAGACTTATTCTTAATTGAAACCTATAGTTCCTCTGCGAAAACAAGCAGCATCCTATATGTGAAACCTCGTTTTCTATCCTTTAACGAGTTACCAACACAACTCGTTACTGCCGTTAAGACAGTCATCATGCGCACCCGTACACTAGAAGATCCTTTCGAATTTAAGGGCATTCGTGATTATCAGCCTTATGATAATATACGGTATATTAACTGGAAAGCCACTGCCAAAATTGGAAACCTCCAAGTAAACACTCATTTTCCCACAACGAGCAGAGACATTACAATCTGTCTAAACTTAGAAACACAGATCATAGCAAGTGAAGATACGATGAAAGAAGCTTGTATCCGCCTTGCATATACAATTGCACAAATGCTTAGTGATCAAGGGGTACCATTTAAGTTTTATAGTAATGGAATCGATCAGTTTACAAAAGAAATGGTTCAACTGCAATCTGGATGTGGAGCTCAACATATGAATCAACTTGGAATTGCGCTAGCACGTATCGATACAAGCAAACGCCTTCCAGATATTCGGCCACTTCTCCTACAGATTGCATCCGAATCTATGACAGCCAAACAAGTAATTTTCATCTCAAACTGCCGTAAATCCGAACTTGTAAAGGTATACGAGGATTCTCTATGTTCTCAATGCCCCTGCCTTTATATCCTTCCAGAGTTTCATAATGTCACTCTGGAAGAATTACATATTACAAATCTTGTGCCATGGGAGGTAAATTATAATGAAAATCTATGATTTTCTTCAAGATATCTGCAATATGATAAAACTATACTGCCTAAGCATGATAGTTCCATTCATTATCTTTATCTATTATAAACTTCCTTATGACATGGAAATATCTTTTGTACTATTCGGCATTATCATGATCACCTATTGCATTAACTCCTTGGTTCATCGCTTGCCTTTATTTTGCCTCCTTCATCTCCTACTTTTTCTTCCACCTTTTTATATTGGCTTGACTATTTGGGGACAAGTGATTTGTATCCTATTTTTAATCATGGTCACTGTTATGGATTTCATTTTCTGGTTTAGTAAACATAATCAGAAAATAGTCAAGTTTCCTACCGCCTGTCTGGTAATCTTTGTTGGCATTTACATATACTCGGATTCTATGGGGCGATATTCATTTGCGAATGCTTCTTTTTATCTAGGTCAGTTCTATGTTATCGCTTCTTTAGCCGATCTATACCTAGAGAACATGCATTTTCTTCCTACCGAAGATAATGCGACACTGATCAATCCAAAGAAATCTGTATTGACTCGTAATAATAACTATGTCATTGGTATTCTTACTGGAATTTTAGCATTCAATTGTATCATTCATCTAAGTTTTATTGAAGAGATATTCTCCTTTATTCTTTCTAAAATCAGTCAGTTGATGAAGTTTCTCTTAGGATTACTACTAAATTCTGAGGAAAGCTATGAAATCATGGAAGAAGATCCAGCGATGGCATCAAACGTAGAACTTCCCGAACCTGGAAGTCCTAGCATCCTTAGTCAAATACTAAGTTTTCTTTTTATTTTTGCAGCAATATGTTTTATCTTCTATATGATCTACAAAGCAATTTCGTTTATATATCAATTGATCAAAGAGCACTTAAATCGTGATTTTGGCAAATCAGACTCTCTTGATGAAGATATATTCGAAGTTAGTGAAGATTTAAAAGTTCAAAGAAAACATCATAAGTCAATATTTAAATTAAATATGTCTCTACAGCAGAAAGTGCGAAAACGTTACCAGCAAGAAATTAATCACCAGATTAAGCATGGGTTTCAGAATAGAGACTCCTATACTCCAAATGACCGTTCCAATCAGCTTCTTTCCAGTGGGCAAGCAGATATTCATGATTTAACTTCCTGTTATAATAAAGCTCGTTACAGTGAACATCCAATCACTGCAAAGGAATGGAATCGTATTAAATATTAGTTTCAGTTATACATTCGCGTACATTATCATAAGATAGATTAAGAGATTTTTTTGGGGATATGTCCTATGAAAACTATGTACAAAAAAATAACCGCTATTACCTTTATTATCATTCTCTGTCTTTCTTGTATTGGATGTAGTAAAGGGTCAAACAATGTAAAGAAACTAAAGGATCTTGAATTTACTGTCGTTCAAGATGCTGATCTACCAGAGAAGCTTTCCAAATTCATCGAAGAGAAAAAAGTAAATCCTTGCAAATTTACTTATTCCAATGAAGATTATCTATATATCGTTCAAGGATATGGTACTCAAAAGAGTGGTGGATATAGTATCTCGGTAAATGATCTCTACCTAACGGAAAATGCGATTTATATCAAAACAAATCTGATTGGTCCTGGCAAAGATGATCCAGTCAGCCAAAGCATTACATATCCATATATCGTTGTCAAAATAGAATACATGGATAAACCTGTTGTATTTGAATAATGTGTAAGAAAAGGCTGTGAAAAAAAGCAAGGAAATAATCATGAGAGTCGGGGGGTGGTAATAGGCAGTTTGTTGGTTTTACGGTTGGGGGG
>JAQXNU010000091.1 GCA_029098165.1 Clostridiales bacterium | reverse complement strand
GTGCAATGATTCCTTGTCATATCTTTCATGGAAATAACATATATTTCTTTTAAGACATGCTTTGTCATTTAGTTTATTCGAAAAGGGGTGTAGTATGACCAACTATAAAAGATTTATCTCCTATCTCTATTATTATGAGGTCGGACAGAGAAGAGGGAACATAGGATTTGCGAGAGTAGAAACAAGTGACGAGTTATGTAAGGTTACAGTACACTGTGCGCCAAAAGGAATACCACAAAAAAGTTGGAAAGTTATTCTTCTTCGAAGAAAGGCATCACAGGTAATTGGCGAAGAAGTTAGTACTGCAGAGAGTCGAGAAGGATTATTGGATGTAAAGCTATCTTATGAACAAGGTATGATAAAACCAAATGACTTTGATTTTAAAGATTGTATTGGTATTGCATTAATGTATTCCAAGAGTTATTACATAGGCGCAAAGTGGGATGAGTCTTCCATTACCTATCACGAGGCGGAATTAATAGAACAAGCTATTCGTGAAGCTCACGATAAGCCAAAATGCTCGGAAACAATTAATGACATATCCGATGAGCTGCTTATGAAACAGCCAGAACCTATAAAGGAGCAGAACTCAGAGGAAAAAGCAAAAACAACAATTTATATTGTTCCTTCAGATGAGGTTACAGTTGTTGATTTAGAATCAAAAGAACCAACAGAATCGAAGGAGAAGGAAGTGCTATCCGAGGTAGCAGAGGAGAAGTCCAAGGAAGAGGATATCGTGAAAGTTGCAAAGGAAATAGATGAGGTAGAAGAATCCGGAGAATCGGAAGAATTGAAAGAATCGGAAGATATGATAAAAGCAGCGGGAGGTTCTGCTGCGGCTGCGGTTAACATGAATCAATGGATCGATCATCCAGCTGCTAGAGCAATCTTGAACCGATTTGTTCGAATGTATCCGTTTGATGATGGTGAAATTGCAGAATGTGTTCGTCTCGAACCAAGAGATATCGGGTTATTGCCTATGACCTCCTGGCCGTTGGGTAATAATAGTTTTTTGCTACATTCCTATTGTAATTTCCGTCATTTACTCTTCGCAAAGAAATTGACGAGAGAAGGCTGCCATTATTTTTTAATGGTTCCTGGTACATTAAATCCTAGAGAACGGCAACTAGCTAAGATGTTTGGATTTGAGAATTTTAAGTGTTCTAGACGTCGTTGTATGAGAGATGGAGAATTTGGTTACTGGTATGTTGAAATTCCATTTAATTAGAATGTGAATTATAAGGGGCTATGAAAAAGCAACGAAAAGAGATGAGTGAGAGAGGTGGGAAATCATATTCAAATTTGGCTATGTCCGGCCGAAAGGGAAAGGAAGCCAAATTTGAATATGATTCCCACCTCTCTCCTCATTGCTCTTTTCGCTGCTTTTTACAGACCTTTTCTTTATGTTAAGATAATAAGCATTCCGATTTTAATAGAGAAAAACGGCAGTGATCTTCAAAACATCCATTAATTTCACAGCTTTGTCGTGCGATACCTTCGTATGTAAAACCAAGACGTTTGATCAATCGGATAGAGCGTTGATTGGTAGGCATGACTTCAGCTTCAATCCGATGAAGTCGATAAGAATGAAATACGATTGGTAATAAGAAAGAAATTGCTTCATATGCGTATCCTTGATGCCATACGCCCGATGCGAGTTTGTACCCAAGCTTACAGCTACTGTTCGGAGAACGAAGCATATGATAAAAATTAACCGTGCCGATGATCTTATTTGGATTTTGTTTTTCAAATAAAAAGTATCGGATGGCTTGTGAGCGAGAAGCAAGATTACGTTCTGCCGCAAGAAGTGTCATCTGATAATTTAATGTATAAAAACGTGCTGGATGAGCAGGCTCCCATGGCTCAAATAGTTTCTGATTCTCCTGATAAAAAGAAAGCACATAGGGAGCGGATGTCTCATCTAAATGTTTTAATATTAATCGTTTGGTCATATATAACTGTTCCATAGGTCCTCCAAGGGGGTGATTTTAACATGTATCCATCTACATACTTAATTTATTCTATGCCCCGACCTTCGACATTAGGAATCAGCATACGAACCTTTTCAAGAAGTGTTTTCATTTCTTGTTTGGAATAACCAGTCATGCCTGCCTGGATGAGATCACCGGAATCCACGAATGACTGTAAGTAATAATGGGAGCAACCAGAAACCATTGCGGCAATATCTTTGAAGTCTTCTAAGGTATGTAATTCTTTTACTACAGTCGTTCGAAATTCGTGTTCAATACCGGAATTGATAATGATGTGAATGGATTCCATAATTGGTGAAAGATCGAAATTAGAGATACCAATGGTTTTCTCATATTTTTCTCTTGAATTTTTGATATCCATAGCGACATAATCGATGTAATTATCATCAATCAGTTCTTTCAGTAACTTAGGATTCGATCCATTGGTATCTAATTTGATCAGATAACCTAGAGCTTTTACTTTTGCAATAAATTCTTTTAAATCAGGCTGCAGTGTAGGTTCTCCGCCAGTAATGCAGACTCCTTCAAGGATTCCTGCTCTTGTACTTAATACACGTAGGATCTCCTCTTCATTAAGTTGCATTGCAGTATCAATATGGGTGACTAATGATGCATTATGACAAAAAGGACAGCGGAAATTACAACCTCCTGTAAAGATAGAACATGCAATATGTTCCGGGTAGTCCAGTAATGTTAACTTATAAAAACCATGAATCTTCATTCTTAAGTCTCCTTAGCAGCAGATTTTTGTTTCTTTTTCTTTTGGCGTAAGTTGATAAAGAATTCTTGCATCATTTTCTTACAGTCATCTTCCATTACACCTGTGGTTAATTCAACTTGGTGATTAAATTGTTTGATCTGAAGTAAATTTAAGATCGATCCAGCGCAGCCAGCTTTGGGATTCATTGCACCAACGACGACTCGATCCATTCGTGACTGTACAATAGCGCCTGCACACATCTGGCAAGGTTCTAGTGTTACATACATGGTGCAGCCTTCCAATCTCCAATCACCTAACTTTTTGCTTGCTTTTTGGATTGCCAGAACTTCAGCATGTGCGAGTGTGGTTTTATTCGTATTTCGTTTATTATAAGCTCTTGCTATGATTTTACCTTCATATACGATTACACATCCAATTGGTACTTCATCTATTTTTTCGGCTTTTTGTGCTTCACGGATTGCAGCCTTCATATATTTTTCGTCCATTTTTATTTCCCTTCAACCAATTTCCTATTACTTTTATTATATCATTCTCTGGATAGATGTCACTTAAAAAATTTACTTAGGTAAGCCTTGACATTGTACTCAGAATTCAGTATACTTAGTCTTACCTATCAATATGTGTAGGTCTTAATATTGTTATAAAGTTTCCGTGCAGCCGGGGAGATAGCGGTGCCCTGTACCTGCAATCCGCTACAGCAGGGGTGATGTCTTGCCTAGGGTATGTTAATTGCATAGCTGCCCTTTACAAGTGACGTTGACGTTTGGGTCTTGCGCAATGGGAATTTGTGAACCGTGTCAGGGCAGGAATGCAGCAGCACTAAGCAAAACCTCTCGTGTGCCGCGAGGGAGCCTGGGCCGAGTTAACTATAAAGGTAACGTTTGTGGTAACTATTCAAAGCAAGGCGCACGGATTAAAATAAATCATAAAGTAGATGTCGTCACAATAAGTGATCGGCATTTTTTTGTATCAAAAACTTTTCCTATCCTTTGATTCTTTGTAATCTCCTAATAATTACCATTTTATGAGTAAATAAAACAAATTAAGTTAAAAATAGGCTTTCCCATCGTACGCAATTCGTTTATAATAAGGGTAGGCTTTTTTTATTATTTTTATCATACAGGAGGCGGCATTTTGTTATTAAAATCAAACGAAGTAAATCAACTTACAAAGGGTGCTATTATTTTTCAGGAACAAGAGGCCGTAACACATGTTTGTATTATTTTAAAGGGACATATCGTAGCAAGAAATAAGGGAAGTAGAATAACTCTTTCTCAAGGATGCATTATTGGATTACCAGATTTATTTATCGGAAGATATTTGAGTGAATATGTAGTGGAAGAGGATGCGATTATTTATCCATTTCCTGCAAGCAAGCCTAAAGATTTAGAAGGTATGTTTGCAATGAATAAAGAATACCAAGGTTTAATGATGTATTCCTTATGTACTTACATAAAGAAATTGAATACCGTTGTAGAAGAATTGAGAAATTGTGCAGAGTCGATTTATTCTTATGTTCAAGACATCAATGGAAAGTATAAAGAGTACTGCATGGAATATAAACAGCCTTATTCAGAAAATACGTTGATTAATCGAATGGAGCCATATTTGAATGATCTTCCAAGCAATCAGGAGCTTATAGAGTATTATCTAAATTGTTCTAAGATACCACTTGCTACCTTAAAAGAATATTTTGGCCACAGTGCCTTCATGACAATGCACCATGTGGAAGAATCGGCAGGGGTCATTACAGCTATGATGATGGAGGGCATTGAACTTACCGAGTACATTAAGGATGCGTTTATATTTATGATGAATGGAAATGAACCATCTCTTTTCTGTAAGATGGCAGAAATGTTTTTATCCTTAAAGGCAAATGGCACGTATTCCAAACAAATTATGGAAACGATTGATGTTATGGTAGATGAGATCAACCGAACCGATTTACTATTTGAAAGAAATACGAACTCCAGACTTCCAGTCAACCGTGCAAATTTTGAAAAAATGTACTGCAATTTAATCTCGGGGGCAGATACTTTGCTATCTCAGAGTGAGGTAAAAGAAATAACGACAGAAGAAATCTTAGAAAACTGTAAAGATTCTTTAAGACAAATTTTTAAATATTCGACGTTTGAAGAAGACAAACAGTTAAGATTGAATGAACTAGTAAATCAGTTTCTCAATTTACCAGATCGATTATCAACCTCAGAAGAAGTACGTGCATTGCGTAAGCATTTGACCGTGTTGTTTTATGAGTTATATGAAAATGTATTCTATAGTGCATATGAGTTAGAGTCGATGCCAAAAGTAGTGGAGTTATTCTTGAACTTTGGATTTTTAGATGAACGTCTATTAAGTGAAGAGCAAGTGGTTTCTTTGTATCGTATTTCTCTTGATAAAAATGAATACGAGGTTAAGGTGTATACCATCTTTGAATGGCTGAAGCTAATCTATGAGGGGAAAAAAGAACCATCCAAGAATGAATTCGATCAGGATTATTCTGATTACATCCGCCATATGAAGAAAACTGAAGCAATGAGCGAAGAACAGGTAAGAGCAAGACTTGCAGATCCAAAAGAAAGACTTCACTTTGAGATTGTAAATATGTTTACGGTCAACAATAAAGTAGTTCATGGTCAGGTATCGACTTTCGTTCCTTGTTTGTATAAAGAAGTATTTTTGAACTTCCCAGAGAAAGAGCTGTTGACTAGAGAGCGTGTGAATCAGTCATTTGCTCGTATTAAGGGAATTGATTATTCTGCTTTTTATCGTGAAAGTATGTATGTTAACCAAGACGCTAAGATTGAAAAAGAATATATTATGCAGGAGGTATATCCTGATATCATTCTGATGCCGATGGCAGGAAGTTCTTCCTCTATGTGGCAGGAAATCAGCGGGAAAAAGAGAAATATGCCGGGAAGATTTATTTTACCAATCTTTTTGGATACCAATTTGGACGATGTTATGATAAGATTGTTTGGCCGTTTTCGTTGGGAATTATGCCGATGTATCCAGGGAACAGCATGGAATAATCTAAAACATAAGTCACTAACGAGTGAATATATGGATTATTTACAGTTCTATCGTAAAAATCGAGACTTAACGGAAGAACGAAAAGAAAAATTAAAACTTCAGATTCAAAAGGCGAGAAATAACAGCCGTGAAGTTTTTGTTTTAGACTATGAAGCATGGATTAAAGGGGAAGCCAATGGTGCAATCCGTTTGAATAAGGTGGTTCGTGAGATCATGGCAACTTACTGTCCATTTTCAAAAGAAATCCGCCAAAAGTGTATGACACAGCCTATGTTTGCTGAGGCATATGCTAGATTTCAGCGGGATACATCAAAAAAACTTCATGATTTTGAATGTAGAATTCGTAATATGGAAAAAGAGAATTCCACAATTACGAAGGAAATAACAGATACATTAACTTATTATAAAGAGTTATAAGTAAGAGGCTGTCCCTAACTGGGGACAGTTTCTTTTCGAAATAAGATTGAACATACGTTTAATCAATAGAGGAAAGCAATATTACAGATGAGTTTGTAATATGCAGGGGGATAAGAATGAGAACCAATTATACATTACGTAGTGACATTGTAAATAACCATAGTGACCGTATGGATTATCTGAAAAAGTACCTTCCATTTTTTCGGCTTCAAGAAATGAGTCTTTCGCAGTTTCGAGATGGAAAGTATGCAATTGTAGATATGGGCTACATAACGATGGCTGTGCTTCGTTATTTTATTGAGGAAAACCATTTTAATGATCGAGCGTTATCTTATCAGGAAATCTCGGATTTCATTGGAGAACTATTAACTTGTGATTTTGATCTAAAATTAACAAGTGAGGAAGCCAAGGAAGTATCGGATTATATTTTCGATAAGATGAAAAATGATGGAAAGCCATTTACAATGGACTACTTTGACCCTGCAGTAAAAAAAGTAAAAACCGCGCGTATGCGTCTGATCGAATCGAAACTAGTAGGTTCCACGGTTGTTTACTCGATTACCGCTGATGCAATAGAATTCTATCTAGAAACGAAAGAAGTCAAGGAAGAAAGTAAGATCAGTATTCAGCAGTTATTATTAGAAAAGATGATCGCAACAAAGAACTTTAAGGGTGGTACCGATGTTGTAAAACGCATTAATAGTGAGGTAGTAAAATTACGTCTTCGAAAGCAGGAAGTATTACTTCTTCTTGGTATGAATGTCTTTGAAGGTGTGAAGGCACTAGAGGATTTTCAAAAGACAGGAATGCGCTGGTTTGAAGAAGAACAGAAGGCGTTTGTTCGAAATAAGGATTTAATTGAACAAGCGTTAAGAAAAGCAGAAGAACTAGCGAGAGAACATGCCAATGGATCTGAATATACAAAGACATTAGAGGATATCTATGAGCTTGAAATGGAATTGCAAAGGGCTATGAGCCATCACTCTGCACTTTTAGCAGATTGTATGGAATTACAGGTGAAGTCGGATGAAATCATCAGCAAGTATAAATATAGCCGATTAAGAAATGCATTTGATTTTAATCGCTTTGTAGAGAATGCGAGAAACTCGAATGATACTTCTATGTTATCTATGTTAGTACAGCCACTTTGCAATCCATATTTTAAGAAGAGTTTCGCTCTTGGCAATGTAGATGAACTATTAACTTATGCGGTCAATAAAGAAGAAGCAAAAGAAGTAGTGAAGGAAGAAAAAGAAGAAGTATATCGCTTTGATGATGAGTTAGAGGAAGAACGAATCTCAGACAACTACTTCGCAATGTTAAAGGTGCTACTTCAAATGTTATGCACAAGAGATACCTTTACGTTAAGAGATTTTAATCAGGAACTGGAACTAACTTTCTTTGATGAGATCTTTAAGAATAGTGATTACTATTCCTTCTTAGTTCATATCTGTCAAAAGAAAGAGTATCACTTAAGTGAAATCATTAAAAATCAGGATACGTTCTTTGATGCGATCTTAGCAAAGTTTTTAGAGCAGGAATCCAATGCAAAGTATAAGAAACTGGACTTCTCACTTCAGTTGTGTTCAACAATGGAGGAAGAAAGAACGGAGTTAGATATAATCGAGCATACAATTACACTTCTTGACGGTGAACAGCAGTTTATTACATCGGATATTGTATTTGTTCGCAAGAAGCAGTAGATAGGAGTTAAATTATGATGGATGATAAAAATTTTAATCTTGCCATGGAAGTGTTTCAGGCACTTTTAGTTGGAGAAGAGATTAGTATGGAGACCGGGAAGAATGTGGATCTGTATGAAGCATATACAGGGAATGCACAAGTAAATGATATTGTGGATCAAATGCTGAAAACTTTGAATCTAAAGCTATATGATTATAACTACTCTCTATTTGTATCTGCTGGCACCAACAATCGTGTTTTTGGATATTCGAATGAAGAATTAAAGAGAAGCATGGGGCTTCGATTAAACAAAGAACTTTATCTTTGTTACTATATCATATTTAATGTGATGACTTGTTTTTATAGTGATTCAGCAACGTATACATTTACAGAATACATTAAGTTAAATGATGTTGTGGAAGCAGTGGACCGTAGTCTGAAGAATTCCATTCAGAATATCAACCTTTTAGTTCGTAATGAACTGGAAGAGACAAGTTTTGAGACATTAACGATTACATGGGATGAACTTCCGGTGATGAGTAATGATGATGCACAAGGAGTACGTGCAGGACGTGGGTCCAAAGCTGGTTATGTGAAGATCGTATTTAATTTCTTAATCTCACAGAATTTATTTGTGGAAGCACAGGAGCGATATTACCCAACGAGTCGTTTTCATGCAATGGTAAAGAACTATTTTGAACAAGAGCAAGGACGTTTATATGAGATGCAACGAGATCTTGCGAAGAAGGAGGAAAACGAACGTGCCACATATTAATCGTATTCGTGTAAATAACGTAAAATATAATTTTGGAACGCAAGCATATGATGATTTTATCATGAAACCATTCTGCCATAATACGCTGTATGACTTGGCAAACGGTGGAGGTAAGAGTGTTTTAATGCTTTTAATGCTTCAGAATGTGCTTCCAAATTGCACATTGGATGAAAAACAGCCAGTCGAAAAATTATTCCGTACCGGAGATGGCAGTCAGACCATCCATTCTTTAATTGAATGGAGATTGGATGACGCGGATGTAGTTAATGGGTATCGGTTTATGACGACTGGATTTTGTGCGAAGAAGGCAGCTCAGAAAGACTCAGAAGAAGAAAAAGTAAAGGAATCAGCTTCAATCGAATATTTTAACTATTGTATTTTCTATCGTGATTATAATGAAAATGATATTCGTAACCTTCCTTTAGTGAAAGATAAAGAACGTATTACGTATTCTGGCTTAAAGAAGTATCTAAAAGAGCTAGAACGTGATAACTCGTTGATCGTGCGTGTATTTGATGTGAAGAGAGAATATCAGGCATTTATCAGTAAATATGGTTTATATGAAAGCGAATGGGAGATCATTCGAGGAATCAATAAGACCGAAGGACATGTGCGTACGTATTTTGAAACTAACTATAAAACAACTCGTAAAGTAGTAGAGGATTTACTGATTGAAGAGATCATTCAGAAATCGATTCAGTTAAAATCAACTGTTGGGGAAGAAGAGTCGATGTCAAAGACACTTCTTGATATTCGTGAGAAACTAATGGAGCTTTCTAAGAGAAAACGTGAGATCAGTAATTACGATAAGCAGATGGAATTACTCAATGGCTTTTCGTCTCGATTAGAGGCATTGTTGCACGTATATCAGGAGTTAGAAGGTTGTGAACGTGATCTGGCACATGCCTATGCGTTAGCAAAACAGTCCCAGAGACTTACGAATGAAAAGTACGACCAACAGAGTGCTGAAATTGAAGAATTAAAGGAAAGTGTTTTAACTTATAAAAAGAAACTCGAACAAAGCAAAGTCTACAAGAATGAATGTAGTAAAAAGGCTGTTCAGGCTGAAATTGAAGAATTATCGAAGGAATTCGATAAGATTAGCAGAGAAAGAGAAGAATTAAGTACGTCTCTCCATCAGAAAGAATGTATGAATGAATACTTGGAATATCTGCAGGAGAAACAAAAACGTAATGAAGCAACTGAAAGCTTACGTGCAATTCAGAATAAGAATGCAGGGATGAATGACGAGATTTCCGCTTATGTTTCTTTTGTAAAGGAATACTATGAGTCCTTAACGAAACAGTTAACGAATCAGATGGATGAGTTAAAGAAAACGCAGGCAGAGCTTTCCAAACAGTTAGAACATGTTGAGGAACGTGGTCTTAACATGGAGCGAGAGTTAGCAGTAGCTCAAAATCTGTATGAAACTGCACAGTCTAACAATCAGGCGGCACAGAAACTGTTAGCGGTGAAGAAATCAGAAGTCGGTATTCTTCTTTCGGAAGAGGTGCCTCAGGCAATTCGTGAGAATGAAACGACAATGCGTAAGTTAGCGGCAGATTTGGAAGCTTCAGCAAATAAGAGTCGGGAACTTGTAGAACGAGAAAGTAATACTCGAATTGATGGGGAAAAATTAAAGTTTGAGATTACTCAGTTAGAACACCGAAAAGAAGAAGAACAGGCATTCCTAGATCAGTATGCTAAGGATAAGAAAAAGGTAGAGCAGTTGTTAGCAGCCTACGGTAAATCAGATCATAAGACACTGATTGAGGAAATTCATACAAGATTAAAGAAGGCAATTCAGCAGGTAGCAAATCTTCGTCAGGAGCAGAAGCTGTATCAGGAAGAATTACTTCGTTTAGAGCGTGGAGACTTTGCATTGGATGATACGTTATTAAATCAGGCAAAGGATTATCTGATTTCCCGATATCAAGTACAGGCGGTGACTGGTGTTGAATATATCAATCAGCTTGCATTTGAAAAGCGTAGAGATCTTCTTTCTATCGTATCATTCCTACCGTATTCCGTTGTTATCACAAGTGGATATGAGCGGTGTTATGAGAATATAAAATTCTATGGAAAAGAGTTTGACAATGTTGTCATTCCGGTTATTAATGGTGCTTCTTTGGAACATTCCGCTTCTTTTCTTGCAAAAGAGGAGTTATTGCTTGTTTCTAAAGATCAGAGTCTGTTATATGATGAAAAACGTCTGATTAATGAAAAGGATCGATTGAGAAAAGAAATCTCTGACCTTACTGTTAAAATTCATCGTTTAGAAGAGCAGGAAATTACGTATTCGGAAGATGAAGCGTATATTCATGTCTTCATGACAACCACATTTAAAAAATATCAAGAGATTGTGGAACAGAATCAGGTAACATTGCAGTCCATTGGTCAATGCAAAGAGCAGGAGAAGCAGTTAACGCAGCAGTTAAAGGATCTTTCACGAGAGTTGTCGGAATTGAAAGACTCTGTAGCTTGGATGGAATCGGAGCTTACAAGCCAGAAGTTAAAGAGCAATATTTTAAAGGATTTAGTGGAATTAGTAGAAAAGGTAGATCATCTCGGACGAGAAGAAGATGCTTATAGTCAAAAGGCACAGCGACTTTTGGCAGAATTAGAGCGTGTAAATGAAGAAAAGAAGAAGCTAGAAGCTACTTTTGATACAATTCGAACTCAGGAAGAGTCAAAAAGTGCAAAGCTATCGGAGATTGTGACCCTTTGGGATACAAAGTATAAGATGTTTTATGTAGAAGGAACTTACCAGAAACCAAATCTTACAATCGAAGAAATCTTTGAAAAGTTAAATGGTTACCTTCAAGCAATTCAGTCCAAATATACGGACCTTGAAGATAAGAACCGTTTGATCAATTCTTATGTACAGGCGATGAATCGCTGTCTTAAGAGTATCGAAAGCAAGGGAATGTCAATTGCTCGATTAGAAGAACTTAGAATGCAGGATGCTCTTGTAGAGACAAAAGAAGACGAGCTCATACGACTAACAAGTCAGTTGGAACGCAGTAAGGAAGAATATACTCGATGTGAGAAAGAATTGTTGGAGAAGAAGTCAGTTTATAGCCGTTATGAAGGTATGATTGAGCAGGCAATCTCTGTTTATGAGCAGACTTATGGAACGTATATTTCTGAGCCGATGGAAAGCATGGAGTTTTCTTCTTTTGTGAAAGAAGCAGAGCAAAAGATTGCAGCAACTCAGAGGAAGGAAAAACAACTTAGTGATGGTTTGAATGAGTTGTTAAAGGCAGCAGCCAGCTATGAATCGCTTGCAAAGGATATGGAACGTATCTTGCGTGATAGTGGTGTTTCTTTAGAAGAATCATTCTCAAAAGAGGGTCAGATTGTGGTATTAAAAGAGTTGCAGTCATCTTATGACCAGTTGGAGAAGCAATGGTATCGTTATGATAAAGAGAAAAAAGCAAAGTTAGAAGAGTTTGCTCAGAATAAGCAGAAGACGATCCAGTCCTTCATAGCTTTAAATGCAAGCGGACTTGCACAGGAAATCGATGCAAATGTTCATGCACCATTATCTGTGAAAGAAACGATGGATCTTATTCATAACTTTACAGAAGTAAATGAGTGCTTAAATCTTGAAAAAGACAGAATCGTACGTAGTGTTCAGGATATGCAGGATATCAAGGATAACTTTGAAAATCAGTGCTTACAGCGTTGTGTGCATATTAAGACGGAATTGGAACGTTTACCAAAGTTATCAAAGATTATGTTAAATAACGAGCAGATTCCAATGATCTCGCTCTCAATTCCATATATCAAAGAGGAATTCTTTAAAGAGAAGATGTCCGAATATATTGATGAGATCGTAAATGGTACAGATGCATTTACCGATTATCAGGAGCGATTAAAGTATATTCGTAATGCGTTATCCTTAAAGAAGTTGTTCTCGGTTATTGTTACCGATATGAATGCAATCAAACTAAGCTTGTACAAACGTGAGCGTATTAAGGAACAGAGTCGTCACCTTCGTTATGAAGAAGCCGTCGGAAGTACTGGTCAGTCACAGGGGATTTATACTCAGTTCTTGATTGCAATCATTACGTATATTTCGAATGTAAATTCCCGCCGCATGGATAATGACGGATTGCGTAAAGTCATCTTTATTGATAATCCATTTGGTGCAGCAAAGGATGTTTATATCTGGGAACCTATTTTTGAATTGTTAGAACAGAATAAAGTTCAGCTGATTGTACCAGCTCGTGGTACGACACCAGCGATTACTAGTCGTTTTGATGTTAACTATATTTTGGGACAGAAGTTAATCAATAATCGTCAGCAGACTGTTGTTGTAGATTATCATAGTTCTGTGGAAGCTCGAGAAACAGAGTTTACTCCATTAAAATATGAGCAGACAAGTTTTGATCTATACGATGCAGAGTAGTTACAAGACTCATACAATACAAAGGTATGAATATATACTTGTTAAATAATAGTTGTAATGATAAGATTAGAAGTAACAATTAGATGTTTCAAGAATAAGAAAGTGTGATTGGGCAGGAAAGGGGAGCATAATGCTTCAGTTAGTTCATGTACAGAAATCTTATAAACAACATAAAGTGATAGACGATTTGTCATTTACAATACAACGTGGAGAGATCGTTGGCTTTATTGGACCAAATGGTGCAGGAAAGTCAACGACAGTTTCCATGATCGCAACTTTAGTGCGCCCCGATTCCGGTGAAATTCTTTTTCATGGGGAGGATATTGTAAAACATCCGAACCGGATTCGCAGGTGTTTAGGATTTGTACCGCAGGATATTGCTTTATATGAGTCATTGACAGGATACGATAATTTGCGATTCTGGGCAGAGGCATATCATGTGGAATCCAAGTTTGTCAAGGAACGAATTGAAAAGATTTGTGAGATGATTGATTTTAATGATGATCTATTAAAAAAGAAGGTCAAAGAATACTCTGGTGGCATGAAGCGACGTTTAAATATTGGTGTTGCATTGCTTCATCAGCCAGAACTAGTTATCTTAGATGAACCAACGGTTGGAATTGATATTCAATCCAGAAAACAGATCTTAAATGCAATTCAATTGCTTCGAAAAGAGGGTACAACGATAATCTATATAGGTCACTATATGGAGGAAGTATCCAATCTGTGTGACCGTGTTATTATGATGAGTCACGGAAAATGTATCTTAGATGCAGCTTTACCGGATGCACTTACGGTGAATAACAAAACATTTACGTTAGAAGAGTTGTATGAAAATCTAAATTGTAATTGATTGTGAGGGTGAAGAAATGGAGAGATACAAAACTATCATTCTGATCGAAAAAATGAAGAAGTGTCTGGAAGCGGAAAAGTGTGAAGAAGCACTAAAGATTGCAGAACATATAGATAAGAAAAAATTAAAGAATATGTCTGATCTGAGTATAGTGGCAGAGTGTTATTTTCAAAATCGTAAATATCAACAGGCAAAGGAACTGTTTTTACGTATGTATGAAAAAAATCATTCGAGAAGAATTGTAGCTCAGCTTGTTCATTTGTCCATTAAACTTCAGGATGTTGAGAGTGCAAAGCACTATATGTCGGAATTTGTTGAAATTGCACCAGAGGATTTTTATCGTTACATATTTCAGTATAGTATTGATAAAATGATGAAGCTTCCAATGGCTAAATTGATTGAGGATCTTGAAGGTTTAAAAAAGACAGAGTATATTGAAAGTTGGGCATATGAACTTGCTAAGCTGTATCATAAAGCTGGTTTAAAAGACAGGTGTGTTGCTGAATGTAATGACATTGTGCTTTGGTTTGGAAGCGGCGAGTATGTAGAACGTGCGAAAGCATTACGCGCGTACTATCTTGGCGAACTGGATGTCAGTGTATGTGAGAAGTCAGGAATATCGGAATTACATGTGATGGAAAGTGCAGTTACGGAAACAACGGTTACTGAAAATGAGGAATTTGATGAGGGTGAGATCAGTGCCACATTAGCACATGAAATTGATTATCTCTTTGAACAGGATACGCAAGAGATGACCGAAGATACAAAAGAAGAATCAAACGAAGAACCAAAAGAGGAATCAAAAGAAGAACCGATAGAAGAGCAAGTGCAAGTGACGGAGGAATCACAACAAGTTAGGGAAGAATCTGAAGTATCGGATAACTTAGAAATGGAAGAAGAAAATAGTGTTTCCAGTATAGATCAAGAAGTGGAAGAAGAAATCTATCGTCTTTTAGAAGAAGAGGGAATAGAAAGTAACTCAGAAGCAGAAACTAATCTTAACAAAGAAGAATATCGGGATAAAGCAAATGAGAAAAACGTATTAGAAATTATTCAGTTTGATCCGCTTCCGAATGAAGATATCATCGAGGAAGAAGCACTATTAGATTATTTTGAGCGTAACGATATTAGCCTTTTTGATCTGTTTGGCAATTATATTCAGATGGAAATGCTGCAAAAACAGCTGGTTTGTAGCTTGGATCAGGCACTTACTCAAAAAAGCAATATTAATATCATTATCACGGGTGAGCCAAAGAGTGGTAAGACGGAATTAGCAAAGTGCATGGCAAAAGCATTCTGCCGCATGAACTTAATTGCATCCAATCAGGTTGCATTAATTGATGGAGATAGATTAAACAAAATAGATATCATGGGAAGTATAGAGCAGCTGAAAGATTGCATTCTTATCATAGAACATGCAGCCAAGATGTCAAAGGATACCATAGCATCGATTCAAGAGCTGATACAGGAACTACCAAATCATATTGTTATCATGTTAGAAGACACAAGAAAGAATATGGATCGTCTGCTAAGAACGAATACAGCAATGAACCCTATTTTTAATAATCGTATTCATATTGATGAGTATTCTCTTCAAGATTATATGGGATTCGTATATGATTATTTAACAAAGAAAGATTATGAGATTGAGAAGCAGGCATATACTGTGCTTTCTAATAAGATTTCTGAAGTAATAAAAAAAGAAAGAGAAAAAGCTTTACCAGCAGTTTTCTCTTTGCTAGATTCAATTATTCAAAAGTCCGAAAAGCGTAGTGCAACTCAGTTAAGATCAATGTCAGAATCAGGACATTTTGAAGAATCTGATTTCATGGTTTTAAAATGTGAAGATATTGAACTATAGATGAATGGATTAGATTTTAAATCGTAATCGAATATCATTTTTTAGCTTTTGCCCACCTTTGGATTCAACATTCTTAGAAATATTTAATATGTATGACTCATTTTTGGCATAAGCTTCTAATGGTTCAATTTCTATATAGTTGTTAACTGCATCATAACGAATCGCCGTTTTTAATGGGGATTCGTTTATTGATGTAACGTATAGATTCATATTATTTACAGTGGCAGGGTTTAAGGGTGCAGTAAATTTGATACGCCATACAAAATTTCCAGTTTTAAATTTCATATCTTGCTTGATTAAATTTTCAACGCCACCTGTAACACCTTCAATTTCGACATAGTTAGATGCCATAGGAATCACCTCAATTATACATTAAAAATTTTAAATATTTATGAAATATTATACTATAAATTCGTCGAATGTAAACTAAATTTGATACACAGAAAGGATAATTATGGAGAAAGTAACATTTAAAGCAGGGAATATGCTGTATCCATTACCAGTAGTTATGGTGAGCTGTTGCGATGATAAGGGGAACAATAATATTATTACAGTGGCATGGGCAGGAACAGTATGTACCAATCCACCGATGGTGTCAGTTTCCATTCGTCCAGAGAGACATTCCTACGACATGATTAAAAATAGCAAAGAGTTTGTTATTAATCTTACATCGGAAGAACTTGCAAGAGCTACGGATTATTGTGGAGTGCGTTCAGGACGAGATGTGGACAAGTTTAAAGAAATGAAACTTACACCAGAAAAGGGAACCCAAGTTTCAGCACCAATTATTAAGGAATCGCCAGTGAATATTGAATGTCAATTACGTGAGATCATTCCTTTAGGTTCTCATGATATGTTTTTAGCTGATGTTGTGGCGGTGAATGTAAGTAAGAAGTATATGAATGAAAGTGGAAAATTTGAATTAAATCATGCAAAACCAGTTGTCTATTCTCATGGAGAGTATTATGGAATTGGAGATTTATTAGGAACATTTGGATATTCTGTGAGAAAACAAAAGAAAAAAAGATAATCTGGTCATTAAAAACTTATTAATGGAGGATTACATGAATAAAGATAATATTGTACTGATTGGTATGCCTGGAGCGGGAAAAAGTACTCTAGGTGTTGTATTAGCAAAAGTTTTGGGATATCAGTTTATTGATGCCGATTTAGTAATACAGGAAAAAGAAAATCGCCTTTTAAAAGATATTATCAGTCAGGAGGGACTGGAAGGGTTTATTCAGATTGAAAATGATGTAAATGCATCGATTGAAACGAAACATTCCGTAATTGCTACTGGCGGCAGTGTTATTTACGGAAAAGAAGCGATGGAACACTTACGACAGATTGGAACGATAATTTACCTAAAACTATCTTACCGTACCATTTCAAAGCGCCTTGGAAATATTCGACAAAGAGGAGTTGTTTTAAAGAAAGGTCAAGATTTAGCAGGTTTATATGAAGAACGATGCCCTCTTTATGAGAAATATGCTGACATTGTAGTCGATTGTGAAAACATGGATTTGGAAGAAACGATGGAGACAATAGTAGAAAGAATTCTTACAATTGTAGAATAGTATTCTAATTATTTGACTGTGAAACCTCACAAATATAGTAAATATCAGTGTTTTGCCCTAAAAAAGCATTTACAAATCCGACTTTTGTGTTATAATCAAACATAGAATCAATTTACACAAAATAGGAACGCAGTTTATGTGCATATTTTACTAATACACGTGACTTAAGCGGGATTTATATAACTGCATAAATAATTAATCGAGGTGTGCAATGGAGCAGTATATTATTAAGGGTGGGAAAGCATTAGCTGGTGAAGTTACAATCGGTGGTGCAAAAAATGCAGCATTAGGAATTATAGCGGCAGCAGTTATGACTGATGAAACCGTTACAATAGAGAATTTACCTGATGTCAGTGACATTAGTGTTTTATTACAAGCAATAGAAGTTATTGGAGCAAAAGTTGAGCGTGTAGATCGTCATACCGTGAAGATTTGTGGTGGAACTATTTGTTCTAATGAAGTAGTAGATGATTTTGTTAGAAGAATTAGAGGCTCCTATTATTTAATAGGTGCTTTACTTGGTAAATATAATAGAGCATCCGTTGCTCTTCCAGGTGGATGTAACATTGGAAGTCGTCCAATTGACCAGCATATTAAAGGATTTGAGGCACTTGGTGCAGATATCAAGATCCAACATGGTATTATCTGTGCGAAAGCAGATAAATTAGTTGGAAGCCATATCTACTTGGATGTAGCGAGTGTTGGAGCAACAATTAATATTATGCTTGCAGCTTCTTTAGCAGAAGGCCAGACTATAATTGAAAATGCAGCAAAAGAACCACACATCGTGGATGCGGCAAATTTCCTTAACAGTATGGGTGCTAATATTAAAGGAGCAGGTACGGATGTAATCCGTATCAAAGGTGTTTCTAAATTACATGGAAGCACTTATTCTATCATTCCTGATCAGATTGAAGCAGGTACGTTTATGTGTGCAGCTGCAGCAACAAGAGGCGATGTAACAATTAAGAACGTTATTCCAAAGCATCTTGAAGCAATTACAGCAAAGTTAGTGGAAATCGGAGCAGAAGTAGAAGAATTTGATGACGCTGTTCGTGTTAATGCAACAAAACGTTTAGGTCATACTCAGGTTAAGACATTAACATACCCAGGATTCCCTACCGATATGCAGCCGCAGATTACTGCAGTGCTTGCAATTTCTCAAGGGACGAGTATAGTTACAGAAACTCTATTTGAAAACCGTTTTAAGTATGTAGATGAGCTTGTACGTATGGGTGCATCGATTAAAGTGGAAAGCAATACAGCGATCATCAATGGTGTAGAAGAGCTTACAGGCGCAAGTGTTGGAGCATCTGACTTACGTGCAGGAGCGGCTCTTGTTATCGCTGGTCTTGCAGCTGAAGGTATTACAGTTGTAGAGCAAGTAGAATACGTAGAACGTGGTTATGAAGATTTTGAACTGAAGATGCGTGAATTAGGAGCTACGATGGAAAAAGTAGATTCTGAAGACGAGAAAGCAATTCGCAAAATCCGATTAAAAATCAGCTAATAAAATGAATATAATAATAAAAAAGTGGGTCGTTGTTTAATGACTCACTTTTTTACTATATTGTTTTCACTGGATTCTTAAAAAGAATTTTTTTATAATATGGCAGTAATATATAACTCATGATTGGCCTCTAGATCAATGAAGTCATCATTAACACGGATAACAGGGCGACTTAGGCTATCTCGATGCATTAGAATAATTTTTCCAACTGTCCCATCATTTAGGCGAACGGTGCAATTAAGATACAACTGCATGATATGATCCAAAAAAGTCATAATGTATTTAGGCTCATATTTGGTTAGACCTTCATCTTCAAATACAGAGATAACTTCAAAAGGGCAAAGAGGGCCACGATAGACTCGTGCACTCGTCATTGCATCATAGACATCGGCAATCATCACAATTTTTGCGAATTTATCGATTTGTTTGCCCTGTAGTCCTAAAGGATATCCAGATCCATCACATCGTTCATGATGCATCATAGCTGCCATTTTTATATGAATATTAATATCCAGTGGGCTTAAAACATTATATCCATGGACGGTATGTTCTTTCATTGTTATGTACTCTTCTGCAGTAAGTTTGGATGGCTTTTTCATAATTTCCTCAGGTATGGTCATCTTACCGATATCATGAAACAGTCCACATAAAGTCACAGTTTCCAAATCTTTATCCGTGAAATGTGACCAGGTTCCAAGAACGTTACATATTAAAGCGACATTTATGGAATGAATATAAGTGACATCATCGTAGTCCCGCATGCAGTGTAGCATGTCAAATACATGTAATCCATTGCGACTTGACGTAATGATGGAATTGACATCCTCATAGAGTGAACACATGTCAATCTTAGTTGAACCATCAATAATACTTTGCATGGCGGTTTTTAATTTATCCACGCTTTTTAATAAGGTTTGATTAAATTGTAGGAATTCATGTGACCCCTTTAATTTTTCAAGATATAGTTCTTTTACTAGAGGAGCAATTGGTAGGGGTTCTAGAGTATTATCTTCCACACGTATATGTACCATATCCACCGAATAAAACTTTAGACGTGTGATGATTTTATCTGATAATTGTGTTCCAGCTTGAATAATGAGCTGATTTGAGAAAGTGTAAACGTTATCGGCTACAATCATGCCTGGACTTAATTGACTCACCGGTATTTTAACAGTTTTCATGTATTCTCCTTTGACAAAGCGTAATGATATACAAAATAAACTTGCTTATGCTTATTATATGAAGAATATTCCAGTAAGTCAATATTGATACTTGACAAAAGAAATAATAAGGAATATATTTAATATACCCCAGGGGGGTATAATGACGACTATTCTATAAGTAACTGACAGATAATAAGAAAATGAAGGAGCAGACTATGAGAGAAATATATATTATCACAGGTATGTCTTGTGCTGCTTGCAGTAGTGCAGTGGAACGAGTAACCAGGAAACTTCCTGGGGTAATCGTTAGTGATGTTAATTTGACCATGGGTCGTCTAACAATAGAATATGATGAGAATCAAGTGACTCCAGAAAAGATTATGGAGAAGGTAAAAAAAGCAGGATTTGGAATTGAACTGTATGTTCCAGAGAAAGAGCATTCCGAGGAAAAGATTTCAGAGCGAGAAGAAAAACAAAAAGAAAGCTACAGGAATCAGAAGCGTCGCTTAATCACAGCAATCATCTTCTCGATTCCGTTACTGTATGTATCCATGGGACATATGGTACCTTGGCCAATGCCTCTGCCTAAGTTTTTGAGCATGCATGACGCACCATTAAATTATGCCTTGTTACAATTGATACTCACGATACCGATACTGATCAGCGGCCGTAAATTCTATATCAATGGATTTCAAACGTTATTTAAAGCGAATCCCAATATGGATACATTAGTTGCAGTGGGAACAAGTGCTGCCTTTATCTATAGTTTAGTCATGACCGCTTTAATACCGCGAAATCATGTAATGGTTCATCATCTCTATTATGAATCAGCAGCAGTTGTTGTAACGCTTGTTATGCTTGGAAAGTTTTTAGAAAGCCGTAGCAAGGAAAAGACAACAAATGCAATCAAAGGTATGATGGAACTAGCTCCAGATACAGCAATTTTATGGAGGGATGATAAAGAATCTGAAGTTAAGGTGAAAGATCTATCAGTTGGAGATGTGGTAGTCGTAAAAGCAGGTATGCGAGTTCCAATCGATGGTATTGTTATCTCTGGAAACAGCAGTGTCGATGAGTCCATGTTGACCGGAGAAAGTATTCCAATTGAAAAGGAAGTAGATGATATCGTTATTGGCGGAAGCCAGAACAACAATGGGATGTTATTTATTAGAGTTACTCGAGTTGGAGAGGATACGACTCTTTCTAAGATTGTTAAATTAATGGAAGAGGCGCAAGGCAAGAAAGCACCGATTTCCAAAGTTGCAGACAAAGTGGCAGGAGTTTTTGTCCCTGTTGTCATGTGTATTGCGATAGTGGCAGCAGTGATATGGTTGTTAACGGGACAATCATTTACGTTTGGATTAACCATCTTCGTTTCTGTTTTAGTTATCGCCTGTCCTTGTGCGCTTGGATTAGCAACACCAACCGCGATCATGGTAGGAACCGGCCTTGGAGCTAGTCATGGTATTTTAATCAAGAGTGGAGAGGCATTAGAAATTACCCATTCTGTTGATACCATTGTTTTAGATAAGACAGGAACGATAACAGAGGGATGTCCGGAAGTAGTAGAGATTGAGAGCACGATTATGGAGAAAGAAAAACTTCTAGCCATCGTAGCAAGTGTGGAACAAGGTAGTGAACATCCGCTTGCAAAGGCGATTGTGATGGCTTACAATGACAGCAATCAGAAATATCGTTATACGATTAAGGATTTTATCAATGAATCTGGAATGGGAGTTCAGGCTACCTTGGTGGAAACGAATCAGAGGATCTGGATCGGTAATGCAAAAATGTGTCAGAGAATGCAGATTGATTATTCGGAATTTCAAGAATCTGCAGATGAGATGGCGAAAAAAGGTCAAACACCAATTTTCGTTTTGATTGATGGGAATTTTGCTGGCGTAATCGGAGTTGCGGATACGATTAAGGAAACGAGTACACAAGCAATTGATAAACTAAAATCGATGGGGCTTAAAGTGTATATGTTAACTGGTGATAATCAGTTGGCAGCCAAAGCCATTGGAAAACAGGCACATGTAGATGAAGTAATTGCAGAAGTATTGCCTCAGGATAAGGCAGATGTAGTAAAGAGACTACAAGAAGAAGGCAAGAAGGTATGTATGGTCGGAGATGGTATCAATGATGCACCTTCCTTGATTCAAGCGGACGTTGGTATTGCGATTGGAAGTGGAAGTGATATTGCCATAGATTCTGCTGATTTAGTATTAATGCGATCCGATTTAATGGATGTTTATCGTTCCATAAGATTAAGCAAGCTGACGATCCGCAATATCAAACAAAACCTATTTTGGGCATTTATCTATAATACGATTGGAATCCCAATTGCAGCAGGTGTCCTTTACCCGTTTACCGGCATTTTATTAAGTCCGATGATCGGAGGACTTGCGATGTCGTTAAGTTCTGTTTGTGTTGTAAGTAATGCACTGAGACTGCGGTATCAACGTTTAGACTAAGGGGGATTTGGGATGGATGAAATAAGTTGCGAGTGTACCAAACATAAGCATCGTGAAGAAAAAGAGCTTAAGGATTTAATGAATCGATTAAATCGAATTGAAGGCCAGATTCGTGGTGTAAAACGAATGGTCGAAGAAGAATATTACTGTGTGGATATTCTAACACAGGTATCAGCAATTCAATCAGCGCTAAATAGTTTTAATAAGGTTTTGTTATCGAATCATATTAAGACATGCGTTGTTGATGATATAAAGAATGGAAATGAAGAAGTAATTGATGAATTGCTAAAGACATTACAAAAAATAATGAAATAAGAGAGGGAATAACCATGACAACATTAAATATCCAAGAAATGAAATGCAACCACTGTGTACAAAGAATTAACAGCTTATTAGATGAACTTAATATCAAACATTCAACTTCATTAGATCATAAGACGGTTACAATTGAAGGAACAAAGGAGGATGTCAACAAGGCAATTGAGGAATTAGATGATATTGGATTTACTGCAACAATTGCATAAGAGGAATGGTAAAAAAAATAACTTGACTTTTTATTTATTCTTCGTTATGATTTTATGGAATTAAAAATAACAAATAAAGTATCAATTATTTTTAACAAAAAAGTACGATAAGTTCAAAGATAATTTCTCTTATTCAGAGTGACGGAGAGTAAAGACTCAGTGAAGTCACGGCAACCCCCTTCAGTGGAAGGTGCCAAGTTGAGCGAGTAATCGAACAATAAGAGGATTTGATGTTATAAATCAAGTCCGCTTATGCGGACTTTTTTGTTGCCCGAAAGGAGTTCAAATGAATAACAAGTTATTATTTACATCTGAGTCCGTTACTGAAGGACATCCAGATAAAATCTGCGATCAGATTTCCGATGCAGTTCTTGATGCATTATTAGCACAGGATCCTATGAGCCGTGTAGCTTGTGAAACAGCAATTACTACAGGTCTTGTTTTAGTAATGGGTGAAGTTACAACAACAGGCTATGTTGATATCCAAAAAATCGTTCGTGATACAATCCGTGAAATCGGATATGACCGTGCGAAATACGGTTTTGATGCGGATACCTGTGGTGTAATCGTAGCACTTGATGAACAGTCTAAAGATATCGCTATGGGTGTTGATAAGGCTCTTGAAGCAAAAGAAAACATGATGAGCGATGAAGATATTGAAGCAATCGGTGCTGGTGATCAGGGTATGATGTTTGGTTACGCAACAAACGAAACAGAAGAATACATGCCATATCCAATCTCTTTAGCTCACCGTTTAACAAGACAGTTAACTAAGGTTAGAAAAGATGGTACTTTAAGCTATCTTCGTCCAGATGGTAAATCTCAGGTTACGGTAGAGTACGATGAGAATGGTAAACCAGTTCACATCAATGCTGTTGTATTATCTACTCAGCATGATCCAGATGTAACTCAGGAACAGATTCATGTAGACATCAAGAAGTATGTATTTGAACCAGTATTACCAAAGGATTTAGTAGATGAAAATACAAAATATTTTATTAATCCAACTGGTCGTTTCGTTATCGGTGGACCAAACGGTGATAGCGGTTTAACTGGTAGAAAGATCATCGTTGATACCTACGGTGGATATGCTCGTCACGGCGGCGGAGCATTCTCTGGTAAGGACTGTACAAAAGTTGACCGTTCTGCAGCTTATGCAGCAAGATATGTTGCTAAGAACATAGTAGCAGCAGGTATTGCTGATAAATGTGAAATCCAGTTATCTTACGCAATCGGTGTTGCACAGCCAACATCTATCATGGTTGATACTTTCGGAACTGGAAAGATCAGTGATGAAAAGTTAACAGATATCGTTCGTAAGCACTTTGATCTTCGTCCAGCAGGTATCATTAAGATGTTAGATTTAAGAAGACCTATCTACAAGCAGACAGCTGCTTATGGTCACTTTGGTCGTAACGATATCAATGTTCCTTGGGAAGCACTTGATAAAGTGGAAGAATTAAAGAGCTATTTATAGAACAGAGGGCAAGGTCTTAGGAAATCAAAGACCTTGCCTTTTTTCTAACCCGATGAAAAGTTTATAATTGTTTAACGAACTTCATATGGAGTTTAGGTGTAAGTCGTAAAACATTATGTTATAATAAAGTAAAGTAATCAAATTATAGCAATTAAAGAAAATAGTTACTTGATTAAATAAGGAAAATATACAGGAATTGAAATGGAGAAGCGAAATGAGTTTAAAGAACCGACTGAAGATGTCGTTTTTAATCATTATCGTATTACCGATCATTTTAATTACATCGATTGGTAGAGTGATCGTTAAGTATCAGGTAAATTCAATCCGTGAGACCTATAACGTTGAATTCAGTACAATTCAGGCAATTACAAATCCACTTCAGATTTTGAATCGGGTTACAAGGGATGCATTTAATCGTATTAAGTTATATTCTATGACCAATCCAGAGCTATTAGAAGATCTGGACTTTATCAATCGTATGAATGAAGAGTTAAAGGATAAATACTCTTTTCTTGTTGTAAAGAAGGGAGATGCTTTTATCTACGAAGGCAATCATAGAGAGTTTCAGGAGGTAAGAAACAATATCACACTTTATTGTTCTTATACGACAGAAGTCGATGGTGGTATATATATTGGTGGAGAGCATCCGGTTCTAGTGAAACAGCAAAATTTCGTATGCAAAGATGGTTCCTTAGGAACCGTGTATGTGCTGACTGATGTGGATACGATCGTTCCTCAGGTAAAGGCGGTTGCATTTCAGGCTATAATCGCATTTGTACTTATCATCGTTCTAACAGCAGTGATTTTAATCGTATGGCTGTATCGTGGAATCATTCATCCGCTTAATATACTTAAAAGAGCAACTCGCGAAATGAAAGAAGGAAATCTTGATTATTCCATTCATATGAATACGTATGATGAAATCGGAGAACTTTGTGATGACTTTGAGGAAATGAGAATTCACTTAAAGGAATTGATTGAAGTGAAAATGCAGTATGAGGCAAACACACGAGAGCTTCTTAGTAATATCTCGCATGATTTAAAGACTCCATTGACAACGATCAAGGGGTATGCGGAAGGAATCATTGATGGTGTTGCCGATACTCCAGAAAAGATTGACCGATATGTGAAAACGATTTATCATAAAGCTAATGATATGACAGCATTGGTTGATGAGTTATCCATGAATGCGAGAATTGATAATAATTCTCTACCTTATAACTTTAGAATTATTGAAGTCCATGATTACTTCAATGACTGTATTGAAGAACTTACTTTTGAGATGGAAGTGAAGAATATTAAACTGACCTATGAGAGTCAAGTCAGTGAAAACTGTAAGGTAATCATTGATACAGAACAAATGAAGAAGGTAATCCATAATATCATCAATAACTCGGAAAAATACATGGATAAAGAAGAAGGTAGGATTAAGGTTTCTGTTAAAGAATTAAAAGATTTTATACAGATTAAAATTGAAGATAATGGTGCTGGAATTGCAGAAAAAGACTTACCTAATATTTTTGAGCGTTTCTATCGGGCAGATATGTCAAGGAACTCAGAAAAAGGTGGAAGTGGATTAGGACTAGCCATTGTGCGTAAGATCATAGAAGAACATGGCGGAAGTATCTGGGCAACAAGTAATCTCGGAGAAGGTACTACAATCTACTTTACGGTTATGAAGTGGACTGAAAAGGCTATGAAACAAAAGAAATTTTCAAAACTCAAAGAAGAATTAATGCTTAAAGTTAAGGCTTAGTAGAGGAGGAGAATCCATGAACAGGATACTGATAGTGGAAGATGAGCAGGCAATTGCGGAATTGGAAAAGGATTATTTAGAACTTTCTGGTTTTGAGGTAACAATAGAAAATACCGGAGATAAAGGATTAGAGCAGGCATTGTCAGGGGATTTTAACTTAATCATCTTAGACTTAATGCTGCCAAAAGTAGATGGTTTTGAAATTTGCAAGCGTGTTCGTGAAGAAAAGAACATACCAGTGATCATGGTTTCCGCGAAAAAAGATGATATTGATAAAATTCGTGGCTTAGGCTTGGGAGCGGATGACTATATGACAAAACCATTTAGTCCAAGTGAATTAGTTGCCCGTGTAAAGGCGCATCTGGCCCGTTATGAAAGACTGCTTGGAAGCGGTGTGAAAGAGAATGAAGTTATCGAAATCCGCGGAATTAAGATTGATAAGACAGCAAGAAGAGTTTATATCAATGGAGAAGAAAAAGCATTTACAACGAAAGAATTTGATCTGTTAACATTCTTAGCGCAAAATCCAAACCATGTTTATACGAAGGAACAACTGTTCCAGGAAATCTGGGATATGGAGTCGATTGGTGATATCGCAACTGTTACAGTTCATATCAAGAAAATTCGTGAAAAAATTGAAGCTAATACATCCAAACCTCAATATATTGAGACAATCTGGGGTGTCGGATACCGTTTTAAAGTATAAAAAGATGTACTAAATGCTGAAATTATAAGGAAAATCAATTATAAAGAGACTTTACGGGTATGGTAATTCGAGTTAAAATAACCATACCCGTAAAGTTTTTTTATTTGGAGGGTTTCTTATGAATAGAAAGGATATCTTTGAAATTACGGGACTGGCAGAACTAGAAGAAATAAAAGAAAGTGATATAGGTGACAAAATGAAATACATTGCTTTTTATATTGTATTTATTTTAGGGTTATTCCTATTTTATGATATTATACAGCTAATAGTAAGAATCAAGCATGCGCCGTATATTTAATACCCATATAAAGGCGCTAAGTTTGTTATCGTGTATTTTTATGAATTATCAAGAACGGGTAAAGGTAGTTATTCAGAATACAAATATAAATGTATAGATGGCAAGTGGATATACATTGTTAATAAAGACAATATTTTTGCAACAGTAGTAGTATACATAATTCTTTTAGTTGGAATATTGGTATCCATTTGGTCTCATGGCTTACCATCAAGATCTTTTGGTACTAATGCATTTTTTACTGTAACTATTATGACAGTGATTACTGCTATTTATTTTCCGATTCGGGGATATGTGTTATTGATGAAATCGATACATAAGACATCATAATTGTCCTAGGAAATGGGTTGGACTATCGTTTGACATTCCTAGTTAGTTGCTATATAATGGAAGTGCTGATGTAGAAGGAATAACCTGATAGAGAAGCGCTTCTAATAAATTTGTTCTAACCATATAAGAGTTCTCTTGGTGGGAAGACGATGAATAAAGAAAGAGCGTATGAGACTTTTGAAGGGTATTTTTATACTTTCAGAGTCTTTTTTTATTTCCGCGAACACCAGCAATATTATCAACAGATAAACGTAGCGGAGGAAAAGTGATATGAGAAAGAAATTATGTATGCTGGCATGTACAATTTTACTAGGTGTAACAACATTAGCTGGCTGTTCAAAAGCAAAGGAAACTACATCAAAGGAAACTACAGTTACACCAACAGAAACTGTAACACAAGAAGTAACACCTACTGAGGAAGTGAAACCAACGGAGGAAGCAACACCAACTCAAGAGGCATCTGAGGAATCGGCGCTGGAACAAGTAGCTGAAAAGATTACAATTCCAATTGCAGGTTTAAAAGGACCAACATCCATGGGATTAGTATCTATGGTGGATTTAAGTGCACAGGGCATGACAGCCAATAACTATGAGTTAACCGTAGCTGGTGCAGCAGATGAGATCACTGCGGGCATCATTAAAGGTGAATATCCAATTGCAGCAATTCCTTGTAATCTTGCTTCTGTTTTATATGCAAAAAGTAATGGTGCAATCAAGGTCGCAGGTATCAATACATTAGGTGTTTTATACATCGTAGAAACGGGAGATTCCATTCATAGCGTAGAAGATTTAAAAGGTAAAACAATCTATTCTACAGGAAAAGGAACAACTCCAGAATATACTTTAAATTATTTACTTAAGTCTCATGGTCTGGATCCAGAAAAGGATGTAACTATTGAGTATAAGACAGAAGCTACGGAAGTTGCTGCAATATTAAGTCAGTCAGATGATGCAATTGCTATGTTACCTCAGCCTTATGTTACTACTGTTATGATGAACAACGACAAAGTTCATGTTGCATTAGATATAACAAAAGAATGGGAAGCAGCAAGTAAGAATGATAGTACGGTAGTAACTGGCGTAGTTGTTGTTAATACAAAATTCTTAGAGGAAAACAAAGATGCAGTTGATGATCTTTTAAAGGAGTACGAACAATCCGTAAATTATGCGAATGCAGAGGTTGAAGCAACTGCAGAATTAGTAGAAAAATACGGTATCATTAAAAAGGGAGTAGCGATGAAGGCCATTCCTAACTGCAACATTGTAATGCTCCAAGGCGATGAAATGAAGAAAAAAGTAAGTGCATATCTTCAAGTATTATTTGACCAGGAACCAAACTCTGTAGGCGGTTCTATGCCAGATGATAACTTCTATTACATTCCTTAGAATAAAGAACTTATAATGCTGATTTGCCTTTGAAGGGCCCAATGAGAGCTGTCGCTTTTAAGAATAAAGTTTCTTGAAGCGACAGCTTCTTTTTATGATTTTATTTGCAGGATATTTTTGTTCTTTCCTTGTATTGTTTCTGGAAGCAGATTGAAGTACAATGTGAACTGATAATATATGACAAGGAGTTAGAATATAACATCATGAGAAATCGTACGAAAGAAATAGATATGTGTAATGGGTCTTTGACTAAAAATATATTATTATATAGCATACCACTCATGTTCACAAATGTACTTCAGGTTCTATTTAATTTAGCGGATATTGCAGTAGTTGGAAAGTTTGCAGGTGCACGAGCATTAGGTTCCGTAGGCTCCACTACAATTTTAGTTACCTTAACGACAGGCTTGATGATTGGTATGGCCGGAGGTGTTAATGCAATTACCGCATTATTTATGGGAGCCAAGGATTCGGATAAAGTAAAAAAGACGGTACATACTTCTATTTTACTTTGCTTTATTACCGGGCTGATCATCCTATGTTGTGGCTTGTTATTCACACGACCAATCTTGAACTTAATGAATACAAAAGAAGAACTAATCGATGGAGCTAGCATATATTTAAAAGTTTATCTGTGTGGATCACCAGCATTAGCGCTATATAATTACGGAAATGCTGTTTTAAGTGCTATTGGTGATACGAAGCGACCATTAAAATATTTAACCATATCCGGAATCGTTAATGTCATCCTAAATCTAATTTTTGTGGTTGTCTTTCATATGGGGGTCTTTGGAGTCGCTCTAGCAAGTATCATTTCTCAATACATATCGGCTTATTTGATCCTTCGATGTTTATTTCAATGCAAGGAAGTATATGGACTTAAACTACATGAGATTCGAATAGATCGTAAAATTGCAATACGTATCCTACGAATTAGCATACCTTCTGCCATTCAGTATTCGGTATTTGCAATCGCAAATCTCTTTGTACAAAGTGCGGTAAATTCATTTGATCATGTGGTGGTAGAGGGAAATGCAGCAGCAGCGAATGCGGATGCGATCGTTTATGATATGATGGCTGCTTTTTATACTGCAAGTACAAGCTTTATTGCACAAAACTATGGAGCAAGGAATAAGAAGAGAATCCTCCATGCCTATATCATAACAACGATCTATTCCTTTACGGTGGCATTTCTGTTAGGTCTAGCTCTTGTCGTATTCCATAATCAATTTTTATCCTTGTTTACGAATGATGTCAATGTCGTTTATCATGGAACGACTAGAATTATGATCATGGGCCTTTGCTATTGTGTATCCGCCTTTATGGACAATGCAACTGCCGCCGCAAGAGGAATCGGAAAAAGTATGACTCCAACCGTAATTGTACTCCTCGGTTCCGTAGCATTTCGTATTCTATGGATTGTTACAATCTTTGCATACTATCGCACGATAAAATCACTGTATCTACTTTATATCTTCTCCTGGACCATCACTTCAATCCCAGGAAACATCTACTTTTTATGGCATTACCGCAAAATTAAGGAGTAACAACTATGAATTACTAATTCAGTTATATAAAAACAGATAATTATCTTTCGGAATATACATGTATTAAAAAAGAGCTGTCACTACAAAATAAGTAATATTTATCAAGTGACAGCTCAACTTTCATTCAAAATCTAACCCTTCTCAAAATAAATACGCGAATTCCACAGAAAGACCTTGTCGCTCTAACAACGCGAACTTTTATTGATCAATAGCCTAACTCTCTTTCGCAAACGAGCTTTCTTTAGAATAACGCACCAACACAAAAACACGAAAAATAAGTGGAGTGAGATGAGGGGGCATGGTACGTTGAAATTTGGCTAAGTCCGGCCGAAAGGGAAAGGCAGCCAAATTTCAACGTACCATGCTCCCTCATCTCACCCACATAATTCTGCATGTTTTTGTGTCTCGCGGACACAAGAAAAAGCCCTTCGCGTAAGCGAAGGGCTTTGGTCAAAAAACTAGTTAAGTTCTGCGACAACTTTCTTAAGAGCTTCTAAAGCGTCTGCAGGTAATTTATCATAGCCACCTTTAAGTGTTTCTTTGGATTCTACAAATTTAATACGATCGTTCATTCTAGCTTTTAACTGAGCAACGTATTCTGGATCGTTGAAGTCTGGTACAAATCCTTCCCACTCGAAGATTTCGATATCGGAGAATGGACCCCACTGTTTGAAATCAGCTTTTCCTTCAACAACTGCTTCGATAACACCTAATGTATCCTTAGGCTGAACTTTCTTGCCCATGAAGTCACCAGTATTGATAATGTAGCAGTCTACGTTTCTTTCAGCAACTAACTTCTTGAACTTCTCATAGTCACCACCTAATGGGTAAGTTCTGAATGGGTTAGCGTATGGCTCAACTACTAAAGCGTTAGGATCTACACCTTCTGCAAGTCTTTCTGCAGTAGATCTCTTAGTTGCTAATGTAGCACCCATAACGGAAGCTAAAGAAGCACCTTTTAACTTAACGATTGGAGGAATAGTAGGATCTTTCATGATCCAGAAGATAGCGTTAACTGGCTCTTCAATCTTATCCACACGGTTTGGAGACCATAATTTAGATTTGATAGCACGTCCGTTACCATTACGGATATCTTCTGTTACAAGAACAACTTTTCCATCCTCATCCATAGTAGCAGAACAGTTCTGAGCTGTTAATAAATATTTATTATCTGCACAATATGTAGGGTAGTCAGCAGTTTTATCGAAGTAAGTAGGTTCCATAGCAATTGAAGAACCAGTCTCAGTATTGATGATAAATGCATCATCGTGAAGTACAGTTACATCGTATTTGCCGTTATGTTTGTTATGTGTAATTGTAGACTTACCAGATCCAGAAAGACCAAAAACAGAAGCAACGAAGGATTTACCTTCACCTAAGTTGTATCTCTTCTGACCACCATGACAGGAAGCATAACCGTTACGGTTTGCGATAGCCCAGCCAATTGTAAGAGTACCTTTTTTATGTTCACCGAAGTATCTCATACCTAAGATAGCTGCACAGTTATTTTCTGTATTGAAGTAACATAAGCACTTAGGATCGTATTTAGGATTTGTTGTACCAGCCCATTGTGGATTAGAGAAGATGTAGATATCTGGTTCATTACCAATAGGTTTTGAATTCTTATACATCTTAACATACTCATCGGACATATACTGGAAGTTTAACATCCAGGAGTACATAAGGTTTTCTTCACCTTCTGGAATTAAAAGATGAGCTTTTACCATAAATTCTGGATCAAGACCAATGAAAACTTCTGCATGATACATAGTAGTCCAACGTGTATCATAAATTGCATCCATAACGATCTTATCTAACTCAGCACAGTCAACGCCTGGCTCACCAGCAATTCTTCTGGCTGCAGCGTAACGACCAGTAATAGAACCATCATTGAAAAGAAGAACTTTTGCATCTTTTTCAAGACCAAATTCTTCGCCTCTGTAAACAGGCATATCAGTAACGACTGTACCTGGAGAGTTCTTAGCAAGTTCGTAAGCTTCTTTAAGAGTGTTAACTTTAACAACATTGTTTCCGTAGAAAGCGGCTTCAATAATGGAACGAGTCTTTGAAAATCCTGGTTTACCACTGCCGATTTCGTCATGCTTGAAATAAGCTTTTGTTGACATAATGAAATCCTCCTAATAAGTGTAATATATCCCTGACTCAAATAACTGAAATGATAGGGCAATATGTAATTAAGTTACAAGCGCAATCATAGAATTCGCTTGCATATTCAACTGATGGTGTACTTCAAATTTACACCACTTTAAGTATAGAATTTTTACCTGTATATGTCAATATCGTACAGAAGATTTTCGAGAAATTTGGTTAAAATTTCATGAATAATTTCAAAATATCGGATACATTTGTTAATAACAGTAAAAATAGACTGTAAAAAAACGGAATATATAATGAGCAAGAGAGGTGAATAATCATATTAAAATTTGGCTGCCTTTCCCTTTCGGCCAGACGCAGTTAAATTCTAACATGATTATCCACCTCTCCTCGTTATTTTATTTGCCGTTTTGTCCAGTCACTTTTACGATTGCTTATTTATTCTCTTTTAATTTCGTTCGGATCAAGTCAAATGGTGTTGGTCCACAATCTAGGAAGAATTGATGGAATCCTTTTAATGTGAATTTATCCCCTTGAATTTGTTTTGCTAATTC
>JAQXNU010000090.1 GCA_029098165.1 Clostridiales bacterium | reverse complement strand
AAATCGAAATAATCCATCCAGACTCATTCTGACGTTCTTACCTCCCACACTTCATGAGTTTTCCGAAAAGATCTGCTGAACGCCCGACAGTATTGCATCATTCAGCTTATAGTAAAAAACACCAATATTCGACAAACTATTCTATTAATTCTAAAACATTTTCCCCAAAATTGTAAAGACAATTATCATAAATGGATAAAAAAATACAAAAAATGAATAAAAAATGCAATGTGTAAAAAAAAGATATAGAATAAAATAAATATAGAACAAAAGAACCTGATATGTGTCTTGTACATACCAGGTTCTTACCTTTTTACTTATAATATTGAAAATTAATGTATAATTATTTTTTCGATTATCCGTCAGGTTGCGCCTAAAACCGGAATCAAAATTACGCATTAACGATGCCTACTAATACTTATCAAAGAATACCGTATTTATAGGCTATTTCAAGTTTCGTTTTAATGTTGGTGTAATTAATGGTGTAATTAAAACCTATCAACTAGTCCTCCAGATATATTGTATTTCCCATCTGTTCTTCAAAAAACTGTAATAATTTTGGTTTCGTTGTATAGTATTCTCTACCCAACTGAAATCCTAAACCCATCTGTTTCATCAACTTTAATACTTTTGTTGCCTTTTCAGGTTTACAATCCAATATATTCATTATATCTCTACGGGTATAGATTTCCTTTTCAACTATCTTGCTTTTATCTATTGAGAGATATACATATTGATTCATTTTAGGTACACCTATACCATTTACATCCAACCAATAGAATATATCTACTTGCTTGGCTCGTTCTAATATCTTCTCAGTGATTACTAATTTATCCATTATACACACTTACCACCTTATACAATATACATTATTATAACTGGATCATCACATCAAAGTAAACTAAAACAACCTTTTAAGCATTATACCTCATAAAATCTCCATGCAAACATTTATGCTTGCGTTTTTGGACTTTTCTTAATATATAAAAGAACAAACTTAAATACTATCTTGCCCCCTTTTTCATTTCTTAAAAAACAACAATACTACTTGATAATAGGAGGAGGGCTTTGCTATAGCAAAGCCCTCCTCCTATTAGTACCTTTCTGAACTATCTTACTATTCTTAGTATTGAGGTTATATCTTTTTTGTTCCTCACACTTACTTTCCATATTAGCAATGGTGTTTACACATACTCTCATTATTGGAAATACTGTGTTATGCGTATCTATCGGATTTTCATCTAGAGAGATAAAATCAATACCCTTCTTTAGTATCAAATCTAAAAATGCTTTTAACTCAATAGCATTATTAACAAGTTCGTGTACAGAATATGTATAAATTACATCTATACTGTCACCCTTTATATCATCAACCAACTTATTAATACCTTTTAATCTACCCCTGTTCATTTCAGGATAATGTATATCTACATACTCTATATATTCTATTTTCCTATCAGCATATTTAACTGATGCATCTTTTTTACACCTAACAATTTCTTCATATTGTTCAATCGAAAAGTTACTGTAAGTACACTTTCGAACATATATAGCAATTCTAATTTTCTCTTTATCCATTCTTACCACCACCTGCTGTTAGCATTCTTTATAAATAAAAATTCTTCATAGACTCATCCTTATCCTCATCTCTGATACCAATATATCTCAGGGTAATACTAGGTGCTGAATGGTTGAATATCTCTTGGAGCAAAGCTATATCATGATATTGTTTATAGTGCCAATACCCGAATGTCTTACGCATAGTATGTGTACCAACTTCATTTAACCCAACCATTTTTGACGCCTTGTTTAGAACTCTATAAGCCCATTCTCTACTAATTACATACTCTCCATTACCATTAACTCTTGTACTATATATCAAATAATCATCCTGTTCTAAACCAATTGTTCTAACATAATTTGAAATCTCTTTCTGCATCTTTTTATTCAATAAAAACCTCTTTGTCTTTCCGGTTTTCTTCTCTCTAATTGTTACATGTTCTACATCAACCACATCTCCAACTCTTAATCGCAATATATCACTTACCCTCAAACCCACATTGATACCCAAAATGAACATCATATAATATTTGTAATTCATTGCTTTTAACTGAACTTTCATAGCATTTATCTTTTCCTTACTTCTGATTGGTTGAACCGTATTCAAACAAATCACCTCCTAAATCACATATTGTATCTATCTAACTCATTTTGTTGCTACCATCTCATCTACCAAACTAATATCTTTAACTGTAGTTATTGATTTTATTAGTTTCATTCCAATTTCATCCACACAACAATATATCCATTCTGTTGCTTCATCTATTATTTTCTCTCTTCATAAAATTAATACAACCTCCACAAAAAGTTTTTTTGTGGAGGTTGATATCTCTTGCAATGTAATGATTAGATAATTGTATATCAATGAAATGTACCAATGAAATGCATCAATGATAAGCATCAATGATGTTGACGATTAAATAAAGTCATCACGTAGTGATGTACTTTGTTTAATCGTCAACATCATCCACTCTATAAGATAATCCGTCTTTTTATATCATCATTCAATCAGTCTTCGCTTATTATCATCAAGATATATAATATAAATCTTTGGGTCTTCCATCCTATACCATCTTAATCACGATGGTCTTCCTACAATAGCCTTTATTCTATATATATCCTTTTCACCTTAACCAAAGGCTTCTATATTATATTAAATTTTACTTAGATATATTATATTACATCTTAAAAAATTTTATTTACTACTTAGTTTCTTGTATATTACTAAGCAGTACTAAACAATATTTTATTAAATTTTACTCAGATTAATAACTGAAATATTTCAGCCAGATTAGTAATCACAATGGTTTTCATTTTGATTTGCACTAATCTTATTTTGATATGCTCAAATCTTTTTTTGAATGATACTAATCTTGGCTGAAGAATAACTATTAAGTCATGTAAAATACTATGTGTGATTTTGTAAAATAATGATTACTTTCAAATCCGCAAACTAAATATATGTTCGATTATTGTGATTGTATTATTATTTCATGCATATAGAATACTGCTTTTCAGTTATTTTTATATTTATATCTTATGATTAATTTATTAATTTAAGCATATTAAAAGGCAGTTGACATTTCAGTTTTATATCACCCATTATCAACTGCCCTATCTTATATGATGTATTCTATTGGGGTCCAGTATGTAGGATAACTCAAAGCTTCATCAAATGAAATCATGTTCTCTAGTGAGAATGAATCACTCTTGTTCAAATATATATAACAATATTTATTTGTATTTACAACTTCTGTTAGCCAATGAACTAGGATATCATCCTTACCATCACCATCATAATCATAAATAGCATATTCTACACCTTCTTTGAAATCATCAAATCCCCAGTTACCATCTGGACCAATTCCTTCACGCAAATTTTGTATAGCCACTTCATATATATCACCTGCGCTCTCGCTATTTTGGGCTTCAGCACCCTCAGCATCATTAGTATTTGCACCTTCACCATCAATAACATACCAATTCAAGTTATTTTCATCCGCGGCACAATTCAATACCATATTTTCAACTTTTCTTCTTCCATCGTTATCATAGAGAGTGCATTGACATGTAACTACTGCTGAATGTTCATCTCGTTTATAATCTATATTTTCATATTTAACATATGCCTTGTACTCATCAGCCCAGAATAGCAATTCCCCATCTTCTTCTGAAAACTTATCCTTTTCCTCCACTAACATATAATAACCACTGAAATAGTAATTATCATGGTAGTAATCACTTACATATTCAGATACAGCCTCACGAATATTCTTAAGCACTGCCTCATCGTTATTCATATAGGAATCAAATGCCGACATATCAGTAGCAAAGAATGAATTATTAATCACGCAATCGTCAATCTCATCATAGCAATATTGTATATCATCATCCCCTAGTCCCCATGTTCTCATTACATTCTTATTCGTGATTTTAAAAGAAAGTATTATTCCATACGGATTGTCAAAAATATAATAGATTTTATTTTTACCAATATTATTATCATCAATTGTAATATCATCGACTATCATACTATACTTAGCATATTTTATACCTTGAGCTGTTTGTTTTTGTTCATAGAAATACTGTATTCCACACGCATCAACAAATTTACCCGTGTCAAGAATTTGTCTCTGATTAATTGGATTTTCTTCAAAATAATATGAATTATAAAATTCAATTTCTGAGTTATATAACATATGCTCAGAAATACTTTCTATTATTTTACTTTGATTATTTAAACCTTCATCAGAGGAATTATATGTTGAAGTCAGTTTCGCAAATTCCAAATCATCTATTGAGTCAATAATCACTTCCCAACCGTCTTCGCCTTTTATACTAGATGGATAATTGTAAGGTCCATTATAATACAATGAGACTTCATGCGATGTTTCAACAGGCCAGCCATGATAATCCTCATCAACCATCTCCTTAGGGAAACAGATATATTCAAGTCTTCTTGCCCTAACTTCATCTTCTTTTATTTTGTCACCATAACCAGCTCCAAATTCTCGATAATTTGGGCGTTCTTGCATAAATTTTTCAAATTGTTTGTCTATATCTAAATCCGAATCATCATCTGATGTTGAATCATTTTCCTCATTTGCAGAATTATCTTCTTGCTGTGTATTTTCCGACTCTTCAATTTTTTGATTTGCTTGATTAGAAGAATCTTGTTTAGATGCACATCCAAATAAAGCAACCGTCATCAAACCACTTATAATTAATAGAACTATTTTCTTTTTCATCTTATAGCACCTCATTTGTTTTATAATGTAAACAATGATAGCACAATCGCAGTCTCAATTCAATCAAATAATGAAATATGTTACTTCTCAATATTTACATTTCTTGGAATAAAAGTGAAGGGCTGTCGATCCAGCGACAGCCCTTCACTTTATACATACTATAATTGATTTAACCCCAACTCATAGTTCTAATGTTTACTTTCAATGTTTAATTATTTTTAACAAAATAAGACCTTTACCATATCGTAGATACAGTAAAGGTCTTTACATTCTTGTAAGCCTACAGATTACAACTTATCTGCATACTTCTTCATCAGTTTTCTTACTAATTCTATCTCTTGTTCTTCTGTCAAATCGTCCAAAGAAGTTGGAGTAGTATCTTTGGTTGGGGTTGATGTAGATGGGGTAGATAATAAGGTGGTAGGACTTTTTAATTGTGATGCCATTTGCGATACTTCAATATGAGTATAATGTTGTAGTCCAACAGTAGGAGTATGCCCTAACATAGCACCTATTACAATCGGATTGTACCCTTGCTCTTCTAGCCTTGTTTCAAAAGTATGTCTACAAGCATATAAACACAAACCTTTCTTCTGACCACCCTTTGTGATATGCACATCTCTATCTATATCCAACATATCACATACTTTCTTAAACCCAACTTCCATTGTTTCGCTTGTTCTAAAATTACCAGTACAAAAGATTGGGTATAAAAGGTTCTTTGGATTATCTTTACAATACATTGCAGTCTTTGTCTGCATTTCTTTAATAGCGTCTATGCAAATATCACTTAATATAGGTATCACCCTATTCTCATGGTTCTTTGTCACTTTCGCATATAATTCTGTTTCTTCTGTACTACCTTTCTTCAACCTTGTAGCAACTGTCTTTGTTACACTTATAGTTCTATTCTCTAAATCTATATCACTATTCTGTAAGGCAGATAACTCACTTGGTCTTATGCCAGTTTCCAATAAGAATATTGCTACACATACATAATCACTCTTTATATGTTGATGCATAGCATCCATAAACTTCTGTATATCCTCAGAAGTAAATACTTCTTTGTATTTCTTACTATCCTCTGGAAGTAGGTCTACTTCGTCAGGTACTTCATAAGTTGGTTTTATCAGCCTAAAATAATTCTCTTGTAACAAGTGTCTGCCTACTAACCAATCTGCTGTTCTTTGACATAATTGAACTGCTACCTTTATGGATGATGGCACATACTTCTGTGTTAAACAATCATAATATACCTTTACAACCTTTACATTAAGGTTCTGTAATTGCATACGATAAATTGCATATCTTTCTACATAAGTCTTAACATCTCTCTTATAACTCAAATACGCAGATTCCGAAATAGTACCCCTAACTTCTCTTTCTAAATAGTCAAGGATATACTCTCCAAAGGTTAAAGTCTTTCCTTGTTTTGGTAAGAAATCTTCTTCAAACCATCTTTCCCATGCCAATATCTCTTCAGTAGCCAATCTTAAGGCTTCTTCTTCTGTATCTGCGGTTACTTTCTTTCTCTTAACATTGCCTGTCTTGGGGTCTACATACCCTTTTGGACTTGATACAGTAACAGCCACTCTGCCATTTGGTTTATAC
Organism: Clostridiales bacterium; assembly: GCA_029098165.1. Lineage (GTDB taxonomy): Bacteria > Bacillota > Clostridia > Lachnospirales > Lachnospiraceae > Lachnoclostridium. The sequence continues at coordinate 418 of JAQXNU010000090.1, read as the reverse complement.
AGAACGTGACCAGTTCCTTTTTCTCTCTTCTCCCTTGCCATAATACACTTCCTTTCCCTTGTAAATAAAGGATAGCATCGCTGTTGTAATAACTCAAGATGTATATATAAGGCTGGTGTAATTAATTAAAGAATTGGTGTAACTGATGGTGTAATTGAAACATAGCAACAAAATAACCCTTGGTAGCTTTTACCAAGGGTTATCTGCCTAAAACATAGGATTTTATACTTAATTTTGTTAGATTTTTACAAAAATCTATGATAACTATGCGTTAACGATCTGACCGAAATCAGGTTTTAATGCAGCTCCGCCGATCAGTCCGCCGTCGATATCTTCTTTGGAAAGAAGTTCAGCAGCGTTGCCGGCATTCATAGATCCGCCGTACTGGATACGTACAGCTTCAGCAGTAGCTTCATCG
>JAQXNU010000089.1 GCA_029098165.1 Clostridiales bacterium | reverse complement strand
CTCTCCCGATACAAAACGTTCCATAATTGCATCTTTTTCTTTTGGTTTCATCTTACCGTGCAGATATTCAATGCCAGGAACATTCGGTAATGCTTCTTTTAACTTTTCGGTATATTCAATTACGTTCTCTGCTTCCATGTTTTCGCTTTCTTCTACCATTGGACAAATGACATAAGCCTGACGTCCCTGTGCAATCTGTTTTCCAATAAACTGATAAGCAGTCTGTCGATAATTTGTATCGACCACACAATTCTTGATCGGAAGACGATTTGCCGGTAGCTCATCAACAATAGAGATATCAAGATCTCCGTAAAGAATGATAGCTAGCGTACGTGGAATTGGAGTTGCGCTCATAACTAATACATGAGGATTTTCCCCTTTATTCATCAAGCATTCTCTTTGTTTTACACCAAAACGATGTTGTTCATCCGTAATAACTAGAGCAAGTTTATCGTAAATAACCTTCTCCTGAATCAATGCATGTGTACCGACGACAATATCTACTTCATGCTGCTGAATTTTCTCATACGCTTTACGTTTTTGCGCTGCTGTCATGGAACCGGTAAGCATCTCAATTCGAATCCCATATGGCTCTAAAGTTTCAGTCAATGATAGATAATGCTGCTTTGCCAATACCTCCGTTGGTACCATGAAACAGCCTTGATAACCATTTAATGCAACTGTCATCAATGCAAGTACTGCCAAGATGGTTTTACCAGAACCAACGTCCCCTTGTACCAATCGGTTCATCGAAACTTCACTACAGAGATCATGATTAATTTCATCCAAAACCTTTTTCTGAGCATTCGTCAATTCATATGGTAAGCCAGCAATCATATCTTTGACTTCCTGTTTTTCTTCGATTATAAAGGAATTCTTTAATACTTGTTTGTTGTCCTTAATCCTCGCCAGAATTAAAGTAAATAAGAAAAACTCATCAAAGACTAAACGTCTTCTCGCTTCTAGCATGGACTGTCTCGATTTTGGAAAATGGATTTCTCGGATCGCAGCTTTTCGGGAAATCAGATGGTTCTCTTTAACGATTCGTTTTGGTAAGAATTCCTCAATGTCCCCAATGTTTGCAATTGCCAGATCGATTGCCTTTGAAACTGCATGACTTGTTAACCCTTCGGTCAATGGATAGATTGGCTGCAGAAGATTGAGTAACGCACGGTACTCATCCATTCGATAAATCTTTGGCTGTTCGATGGAAAGCTGTAATCCTTTTCGAACGACTTTACCACGAAAGATATATCGATTGGCTACTTTTAATGTATTCTTTAAAAAAGGCTGATTAAACCATGTCAATTTAATCTGTCCTGAAGGATCACGTACGATACATGTTAGAATCTGAAGATGACGCACTTTTTTGGTTTCTGCAAAACCACTTAAGGACGCTTCAATCGAAACTACCTCTCCTTCTTTGACATTGGCTATTGGCACTGGCATCTGAAATACTTCATAATCTCTTGGATAGTGTTCCAGAAGATCATTTACGGTAAATATCCCTAATTTTGCATACTTCTGTGCGGCCTTTTCTCCTACACCCTTTATTGTTGTTAGGCTGTCTGTAACTTTCATCTAAAAACTTCCTTGTCCTAAATTCTTAAAAAAGGCTGGTACTTAATTACTGCACCAGCCTCATGTTCATGCTATTCTACTGAAAGCACATAATAGTAAATTGGCTGTCCGCCCATATGCACTTCCACATCTATCATCGGATACTTTTCTGCGATCACATTCATAATTGCATCGGCATCCTCTTGTTTCACTTCTGCACCGTAATAAATACTTACGAGTTCAGATTCATCATCGATTAATTGTTCGATTAAATCAATCGTTGTTTCGGAGATATCAGAACCTACAGAAAGGATTGTCTTATCACCAATACCCATAATATCGCCCTGACGGATCTCTTTTCCATCTAAGTTTGTATCACGTACGGCATAAGTTACCTGACCAGTCTTTACTCTTCCCATCTCTTCGATCATACGTGCTTCATTCTCTTCTGCAGATTTATCAAACACATAATTAATAATTGCTGTAATCCCCTGAGGCACTGTCTTAGAAGGAATAACTACGATTTTCTTATCCTCAGTTAAATCTTTCGCTTGCTGTGCAGCAAGAATAATGTTGCTGTTATTAGGAAGAATGAAAATCGTATCAGCATTTACGTGATCGATTGCATTTAACATATCCTCCGTACTTGGATTCATTGTCTGACCACCTTCAATCAAGTAATCAACACCAAGTCCAGTAAAGATTTCATTAATACCTTCACCGATGGATACAGCTACGAATCCAACTGCTTTTCTAGGTGTATCAGGTTTTACAGAAGCAGCTTTTACTTCTTCTTTTTGTTCCTGTGCTTTCTTTTCCGCATCCTGAATCAAACGTTCATTATGCTCCTCGCGCATATTATCAATCTTCATTCTTGTCAAGGAACCATACGTAAGTGCTCTCTGGATTGCTAAACCAGGATCATTCGTATGTACATGAACCTTAACAATATCATCATCAGATACAACTACGATAGAATCACCAATCGATTCAAGGTAAGCTTTGAACTCATGCTCTGTTTCCATTGTGTAGTTCTTTTCTAACATAATGATAAATTCTGTACAATAACCAAATTTAATATCAGCAGTTGCGATATTGCCTGTATCAACAGATTTGTTTGCTACAGTTGTTTTCTTTGCAGGAGTGATCTCAATGTCAACTTCCTTACC
>JAQXNU010000088.1 GCA_029098165.1 Clostridiales bacterium | reverse complement strand
GTTTGTCTTAGTTATCTTCTTGCTTCCGTTTACTGTTATTAGGGTTGTATCTGATTTACACCAAATACAGTTCTATAATATTTAAAGTGATTTCTCACTCAAACGAATTTCAAGGTTGTTTCACTGTTCAGTTTTCAATGTGGATAGCTGGTAATTAGCTATTTGCTGCTCTTTCAAGTCAGCTTAGTTAGTATATCACGCTTTCATTTCATTGTCAAGAACTTTTTTCAAAGTTTTTCGAATTATTTATTCTTTTCAAACAATTTGTCAGCTCAGTTATTCTAACATAGTTTATTTTGCTTGTCAACCCTTATTTTATAAGGTTTTAAAAATTTGTTTAATTGTATAAGCAAATCTCTCAGACAGCCTAATCAGTTTACCACGATAGATAGTAATTGTCAACTACTAATTAAACTTTTTTTCGACATTATTAGAATCTATTCTGTCATAAACAAAAAAAGAACTTACTCTGGTATTGTTAACTCCAGGTAAGTTCTTTCTTGATTTTTGATTATTCTTCCGACTTAAAATTCTGATTTTCTTTACTACCTACAGAAGCATTTCCAGCCTCTATAGCCTTTTTAGCCTTACGTCTTCTTCTCACTTTCTTTTCACGAACCACAGACTTAAAAATTTCAGGCTTAGCTACTCGGCTGTGCACAATACTTCCACATTCTGTACAGATCAGATGCTCTACCTTAGATCCAGCGAAGCCAGACTTCTTTGGCATAACTGCACCTTGTGCACTCTGATATCCCCAACCTAATTCTTTACTTCCGCAATATGGACAGTTTTCAATATTTATTTCAATCACATCAATACCTCCTAGTTATCACTATCCAAGTCATCATCGTCATCAAAATCTCCCTCAGCATTGTCGCCGATATTAAGAGTATGCATCGTTCTTCTTTTTCTACGAGCATCTTCTGATGCCGCAATCAGATATTCTTTAATTTCCTTTGACCTACGAATATGAACGAGTTTTAATTCTGGATGCGTCTTATCTCCAGTAAAACAGATGATAGTTCCAAGATGAAAGATACGCTCCATGAAAGACTTGGTTAGTCGCACGTCCTGAACTTTATACATATAGGCATCATCCTCAGTTGTCGATAAAAATCCACTTTTAATATTAATCTTTTCATCATAAATGCTATAGGTTACAAAGCACCATGGTAATCCTAGAAATTTTGTTCTTTTCTTTTCCTTATATATTAATTCCACGTTATGATCCCCCTTATTATTTAATCTTTACAATTGCAGTTTTATCTTCCCGTGAAATAATTAAGTTCGCAGTATTTACCTTGGTTTCCTTTTTAACTTCAAACATTAGAACACCTTCGATTTTTTTGCCTGCTTTAATCTTCGTATTAATATATCGTAAATCATTATCCTTAAGCGTTATTAACGGCTTTATGTTGTTTCCAGTATTAATATCAAGTATATAGTTGATATTTAAGTCTCCCAAACTAAATTCTTTGTCTTTTTTTGAAGTGTTCGTAATCTCGAACTTCACAACAAACAGTTCATTTCCCTTACTTGCTTGCAAATTAAAAGAAGCATCCGTATAGGCCATTTCTACTTCATACCCAGTGTATTCCGCTTTTAGATCAGATATTCCCATAACTTGTACATAATCAGCATTTGCCTGCTGATTTGCTGTAGTCCCAGTTTGTGAGCCTTGTGTGGAGGTGTTGCTCGGAGCCTTCGTAACTTCTGGTGATTGCGTTGGAGTTGGTGTTACAGTTGGAATCGGCGTTGGCGTCGGTGAAACCAAAGCTTCCACATATGTATCCTGATCATATAATACAACCTGTGCAAGATATTCTGCTACCATATTTTCTTCATCTTCCGATAAGGATATTGCGCTCGTACATCCAGTCAAACCAATCATTGATAACATCAGACCAGCAAGTAACCATTTCTTTTTCAAACTAAGCCCTCCTAAATAGTATTCCTTTGTAATATCATAACACTTTTTGTCAAAATAGACAAGAGAAGTTCTGACGAAACCTACGCCAGAACCTCTATCATTTGGATTTAATTGGATTTTGAATCGAGTTCAAACCAAAACTCAACCCCATTCTTACGATTCGTACAACCACAGGATTTATTATGAGAATTCATAATTGCTTTTACAATGGAAAGACCGATTCCATTCCCTCCGTACTCTCTCGTTCTTGCTTTATCTACTTTATAGAATTTAATCCAAACTTTTTCAAGTTCTTCTTCCGGAATTAGTTCTCCCGTATTAAATACGGCCACTCGCACAACATGATCCTTTTGAAACAGTTTAATCTCTATGATTTTTGCGCCTGATGCATGGTTGATCGCATTACTAATGTAATTTGTGATTACTTCTTCAATCATGTATTCATCTGCCCAAACATAACAAGGCTCTGTTTCTTCAAAATATACCGTGATACCTTTTTGTTTCATTAAGATATCCGTAGAACTTAATACCGATTTTATCACCGTTACAATGTCAAAACGTGTGATATCGATAGGATTATTACCGAATTCCAATTGATTTAAAGACAATAACTTTTTCACCATATTGTTCATCTTCATCGCTTCATCCATAATAACTTCACAGTAAAAATCTCTACTTTCAGGATCATCGTTGACATTTTCCTTTAATCCTTCCGCATATCCTTGAATTAATGCAATTGGAGTTTTCAACTCATGGGTTACATTGGATAAGAATTCTTTTCGCATCTCATCAATTTGAGTTTTTCTCTCATTATCTGACTGTAATTCATTATTAGCATTCTTTAATTCCGTAATTGTTGTCTGCAGCTTCTCTGAAAGTGTATTGATGCTTGTCCCAAGTCGACCAATCTCATCGTTCGACTTTACCTCATACTTTGCGTCAAAATCTAAATCCGACATTCGCTTTGCAATATTCTCAAGAATTAGAATCGGACGTGTAAATCTTCGGCTAAGCATAAACATGACAAACGATCCAAGAATCGTTACGATTACTCCTACAATTGCTAAAAAGTTATTTGATATCCTCGAACTTGATGCCAAACCTTCATAATTCGTACGTAAGAATATGATATGTCCCGAATCCAATATACCAAATAGATCCAAGTAATTCATACTCATCACATCATCCGTCTGTTTGAAAATATCATACGAATTTCCTACTGTCTTCACTAATGTGACATTTGAAATATGAAGTTCAGGATTATTTGCAAACATATAAGCCTGCATTGATGCTAATACTCGTGTATAATCACGAAACGAACTATTGGACTGATAGATACCCGTCAATCCCTTTCTCGCAAATATCGATGCGTTAACTCCATTATTGGAAGTCAGACGATCAATATGTCGTACCATTTCTTCCGTCATTATCTTTTCTTTACTATCAATCAATGAATTGATTTCATTATAAACATTATCTAGACTTCGAATCTTTTCATATTGATAATAATCTACTAAAAATGAATTATTTAAAGTCCAGCATAAAAAAATCGTCAACACCAATGATACCGTTAACAAAAATGTAATCTTCAAACGTATGGAATGTTTCATTAGTCTACCTCAAATTTATATCCCATCCCCCAAATGGTCTTAATATACTCGCCTTTTTTCCCCATTTTGCTTCTTAGCTTCTTTACGTGAGTATCTATGGTTCTAGCATCTCCAAAATAATCATAATTCCAAACGTTGTTTAGAATCTTTTCCCGAGAAAGTGCAACTCCCTTATTGGTGATAAAGTAAGTGAGCAATTCGAATTCTTTCACACTTAATTCAATTGGGGTGCCATCGATTTTAACTTCATGCGCCGATTGATTTACGGTAATACCGCCAATCTCCACGATTTCCTCGTCCACTGGAACCGAACGACGAATGATTGCTTCCACTCGGGCAACTAAGATCTTCGGACTAAATGGTTTAGAGATATATTCATCCACACCTAATTCAAATCCTAGTAATTCATCCCGTTCATCGCTCTTTGCTGTGAGCATAATAATCGGAACTTTAGAATATTTACGGATTTCACGACAAACCTGCCATCCATCCATCTTCGGCATCATAACATCTAATATAATTAACGCGATATCCTTTTGTTTAAAAAAAAGATCAACCGCCTGTTCCCCATCCTCAGCTTCAACAACATCAAATTTATTTTTTTTCAGAAAGTCTTTAACTAATTTTCGCATTCTGCTTTCATCATCCACTACTAATACTTTTAAACGTTCCATGGCCTACCTCCGATCATCGGTTCTAACATTTTATCTAAAGTATACGAAAATTGTATGTAGGAATTGTGAAAATCGCTCGAAAAAATTATAAAGCTGAATTATTCTATATTCCTATTCTTTTAATGCTTGCTCACGTTCATTTAACTCTTGTTCTTTTTCTTGCAACTGCTGCTGCCATGACGAATACTTATCCTGTAACTTTTCTTCCTTGTCTCGAAATGCATTCGTGTTACCAAAGAGGACCACGCCAAACATTGCAATGATCACCAACGTTAAGAATACATTAATGATCCTAGAATTTCGAAGCTTCGTATCTCTTAATTCTTTTTTTCGTTCCTCTCGTTTTTGTGATTCTTTGATAAAGTTATTCGTAAGTTTCCCAGAAGAACTTTTCTTTAACTCAATCGGAACTGTAACTGGAACTCCCGGTACCGCCTGAACCGAGTACATACTCAATTCCTTATGCATCTCCGACATTAATGCAATTCCGATTGGCGTGATAAATGATTGCTTTTCACATAAAGAATCATACATCTTTCTTAATTTTTCTCGATCTCGAAAGTCCAGCTTTGCTTTAATATACTCCACCGACTCTGCTTCTTTTTTAGCAACTTCCATCTCTTTTGCATTGGCAAAGCTATACCCTTGAAACTCAAACTGTCCCATGCTAGCTCTCCTTTCCTACAACGATTATCCTTGATATTCCACAATATTGATTGTTTCAATCACAACTGGTGTCTTTGGTTTTCCAGACTCGCCTGTAACCTCAGTACCTGCAATTGCATCGAGTACATCAAACCCTTCAAATACCTGTCCAAATACCGTATGATGCTTCATTAACCAAGGAGTTCCACCATATGTTAAAAACTGATCCAACTCTTTTTTCGTAAGTTCTGTATCGTATCCTCTTTTCACATAATCAATCAGACTTAGTCCATATTTTCTTTCCACTAAATCTTGAAGACGATTTACTTCTTGCTCATCTGCCTGTACGATAAAGAACTGGCTACCATTCGTATTACTTCCGCTGTTTGCCATGCATAAAGCCCCGCGGTAAGGATACAAATCATCGGAAAACTCATCTTCAAAGGATGTTTCCCAGATACTTTCTCCACCCATACCAGTTCCTTCTGGGTCGCCGCCCTGAATCATAAAGTTTTCTAAGATACGATGAAAAGTCACTCCAGCATAATATCCCTCTTTCGAATGAGTCACAAAATTCTCTACTGCTTTTGGAGCCTGTTTTGAAAATAGTTTAACCTTCATCGTTCCAAAATCTTTAACAACGAATTCCGCAATCACATCACCTTTTTTCAATTCTGCAAACTGAGTCATTTTTTTCGCTTCTTTTGTTAAAGAAGGTTCCACTCTCTCCTGTAATTCGGAATTCTCTGTCGTAGAATCTTGTCCAGCTGAAGGTGTAATTGTAACAGTATTATTTTTTCCCTCTGATTTATTACATCCACTTAAACTTAATGCCACTGCTGCCGCAAGGATTGTTGTTTTTACTAATCTATTGTTATATTTCATAAAATCCTCCAAATTAAATACTCTGCTATAATGTACCATAATATCACATTAAGCAGAGTATACGCAAGGGTCGGTTATGCTTTCACTAATTTACGCATTCGAATAACATATGCAACTGTAACAACGATTGAACAAACAATCCAGATGATAGGTTCTGAGATGATAACACCGTAATACCCCATCTTCTGCACCAGTATCAAAACGACCAATAACTTTCCAATTAATTCAATTGAACTCGATACCAAGGGAATTAATTTAAGACCGATTCCCTGCAGTACACTTCGAAGGACACTTAAAACGATCAGCGCTAGATAATAAGGAAGATTTACTCTAAGATACCAATCTGCAAGTTCGATTAACTCAGTATCTTCACTGCCACTAACCCCTCGAACGATTTCCTTACCAAATAAAAATATACTTAGATTTGCAATTACAACCCAAATCATTCCTAATACAAATGCATATCTAACTCCTTGTTTAATTCTTTTATACCGACGGGCACCATAATTCTGACTAGTGAATGTAGATACAGCCGCCGTAAGCGTCGTTCCTGGCAGCATATAGAGTCCACTAATTTTCCGTGCTGTCGTATGGGCTGCAATCGTAATCTTACCAAAGTCATTGATGGCATACTGTAAGATCACGGTTCCAAAATTAACAATAGAGAACATTAATGCCATAGATAAGCCCGTAGAGAACAGCTCATTTACAAGAGTTTTATCGATAACAAAATCCGACTTCTTCACCCATAAGAACGGACATTTTTTCACGATATAAACAATGGACATCACTAAGGATACAACCTGACTACAAACCGTTGCCACTGCAGCTCCTTTTACGCCCATGGAACAGCCCGCAACAAATATCAGATCCAAAATAACATTGACGATTGAAGCAATGACTAAGAAATACAAAGGTGTTCTGCTATTTCCAACGGCACGTAAA
>JAQXNU010000087.1 GCA_029098165.1 Clostridiales bacterium | reverse complement strand
AGCATAATCCACAACTTCCTTAACGCGAGCCATCCATTCGGAATCAATACGATAGTTCTCCTCTTTTATAATATGTTGATCCCAGGTCACGGGGATTCGTATCACGTTAAATCCTGCATTAATTACATCCTGTATCATCTCTGGTGTAGTAAATGGGCATCCCCATCCCATTTCTGATCTTAGATTTGCTCCGCTTCTTGCATCCAGTGTATTTCCAAGATTCCAGCCAGTTCTCATATCTTTCACGAGCTCTGCTGACGATATCTTTTTTATCGTTATGACTTCTTCCTCCTCTAGTTTTCCTTCTGCTGTCTGTGTCAGTTGAATACTTTCCTGTCCCGTTAGCTCTTGATTCTCCTTTGGTACGGAAGGCTTACAGCCAGATAGAAAACATATACATAGTATTAGTAACAAGACCCTATTTATCATACGTTTTTGCATATGTTATCTTCTCCTTTATTTCCTAGTAATCTTATCATATTCTTTTTTCAAAATAAATACTATGGATCATTCTTTTATTTTAAGAATTCTATTATAATTTAATTAATTATCTCAATGAAATATAGCAAAATACGACATTTTGTTTTATAATATTACCATATTATACAAAATTTAAACAAAGGAGTGAATATATGAGTAGTAATCAAAATTCAATTATCAGTAAGAATGAACGTGAAGCCAACCATTTTGTTGCAAAAGTTATGCGTATTTCCGCTGCATTCATGGTGGTCATACTAATACTTAATATCGTTGGAATCTTTTCAGTAGATCAAGTACCTATGATTGTTGGCTGTACTTTAGTTATCATACTGTTATTAGTACCAACACTCTTAGTAGATATATTAAAGCTGCAACATGAGTCTTTGAAATATATCTTCGTAGGCATCTCCATTCTATTTGTTTGTATCTTAACTTTGACTATGAACTGGCATGCCGTTTTGGTCTTCATTTACGCTATTAGTATTGCTAGCATGTACTTTTCTAAACGTCTTAACTGGCTTGCCACTGGTTTATCTATCGTCTGTTTCTCTATTGCCCAGTACATTGCTTATAGAGCAGGGTTAACAACCGACAGAAATCAAGTATCGGACTATGCCACCATTGTCTATTGTATCATACCAAGAGCACTTTCCCTCTTCGCGGTTTCTTGTATCTTTACAAGTCTGAATACTCGTACGACCAAACTCTTGAAAAATCTGATGGATGCAGATCAACAAGCTCGTATAATGAAGCATATGAAAAAGATGCAGGATAAATCTTTGGAAGTATCTGATTCTCTTCTCAATGCTGTGAATGTATTAAACGATGTTACAGATAATACAACAGAGATCAATAAAGAAATTGCCAATCGTACAAGTGCAACAACGAACGGTTCTGGTGAAACCTTAGAACAGTTAAATGAGGTTGGCGACAACTTTAGTATTATCTCAACGAATTTAAATTCACTGGCACAAAAAACAAGTGAGATATCTGATATTTCTCAAAATGTCTTTGAACTTACTACCAACAATACGAGAAATATGGCAAATGTTATTAAAGAGATGGATCATATTAATGAAACGACACAATCAAGCAAAGAAACAATCCTTCATCTCGAAAATCGCTCTCAAGAAATCTTACAGATTGTCGATGTGATTACAAATATCTCAAAACAGACCAACCTATTAGCCTTAAATGCGGCGATTGAATCAGCTCGTGCTGGAGAAGCAGGCCATGGATTTTCTGTTGTTGCAGATGAGATCCGTAAGTTGGCAGAACAAACTCAAGGTGCCGTTGCGAATATCAAAACCATTGTTGAGGAAGTTGTTACGAATACAGCAAAAGCTTCGGAATCCATGGAACAAAGTGCGAAATCCGTTAACGATGGCTTACAGTTAATTCGTATTGCTGAAGCTTCTACCAGTCAGGTAACCGAAGCTTCCAGTGAGATGACACAAAAGATCTCTGAAATTGATGTTGTTACGAAGAACGTTGCTGAATCTTCCGAAAAGATCGTTGAGATTGTAAAATCCGTAGAAGATATCAGTACTCAAAATCTTGATGACCTTCAGGAAATTGCACAGTCTACGGAATCCAACCTTGAAGATATGACAAAACTTCAGGAGTTAGTTGACAATATCAATGAAATGGCAAGTGAATTAAATTCTGTGGTACATGATAACTAATGTTCCCAACAAGCTAAGTACATAAAAAGTAAAACAAGGGACTGTGAAAAAAACGAAAAAAGAACAACGAGGCGGAGAATCATATCAAAATTTGGCTGCCTTTCCCATACGGCCGGACTTAGCCAAATCTTAATATGATTCTCCGCCTCTAATGCTCATCTGTTTCGTTATTTTTTCACAGCCGCTTTTTTCGATTATGCTGTAATATGATATAATGAATAGAAATAATTACGAGCTTTCATTAAATCCTCAAATTTACCCTGTTCGGTAATATCTCCATTTCTTAATACAATGATCTCATCATATTTCTTTAAGATTTCTCTATTTGATTTATGAGTCACTACTATTTTAGTCAAATGATTCAGATTTAAGATTGCCTCTTCCACCTCAAAAGCCGTTTTGTTATCCAGCGCTGCTGTTGCTTCATCCATAATGATTACTGGTGTTTTACGAAGTAGACAACGAGCAATGGAGATTCTTTGTTTTTCTCCCCCCGATAAGTTTTTGCCTCCCTCTCCGCACTCATAGTCCATTCCTTTTTCCTGTATGAAATTCGTAAGACCTGCCAGTCGGATCGCTTCCTCGATTCTATCCTCATCAAAATCTTTAAACATTGTGATATTATTTCGAATCGTACTATCAAACAGAAAGACATTTTGAGAAATGACCGAAACTACATCATATAAACTATCTAAACTGATATCGGATAACTCATTCCCATCGTATAAGATTTTTCCGTTATACTCACTATAATACCCAAGAAGCAACTGAATTAATGTGGACTTTCCACATCCACTGCCCCCCACGATGGCATAACTCTTTCCTTGTTCAAACGTCAAATTTACCTTATCTAAAACTTCTTTTCCATTTTCATATGCAAATGAGACATTCTCCATTGATATGTTATGATCGATCGTTCTTATCTCAAACTTTTGGTCTGATTCATGTGAACCTTCAATCATTTCTTCTACTTTATGAATCAGCGTAATGGATGCTTTCCGATTCGTCCAAAGTGGAATCATCTTTTCCACTGGACCAGTTGCATAGTGAGACAATTCTACAAAAGCAATGATTCCACCGATGGAGATAATGTCCTGATAAGCTAGATACAAGCCAATCGTAAAGATCAGACCAATGACTAAGATGGAGGAGAACGTACTTGTCAGACTGATCGTATCATTCGTATCTCGACGGTCTCTTTTAGCTTCCTCCAATGAGAAGTTCTGTTGATCAAATAGATTCAGGATTTCCTTTTCTGCTTTAAAACTCTTAATCAGAATAAAGCCTCCTAACAGATCTTTGATTTGATCGACAAATCCTTCTCCTTCATCCGAAGTCTTTCGTTCCTTTTGTCCCAAGCGGCGACCGAACAGCATGGAAAATGCAATCGGTATGATACAGGCAGCAATTACGCAGGTCGCTAAGATTGGATTAATATAATACATCGCACCAACCCCCACGATAAACATAATCATCTGCTGTATGATCTGAAGCGTACCATTTAAATAGTTCGTTTCAATAGAGGAAAGATCATTGGAAAATGCATTAATGATCTTTCCAGCGGTTGCACTTCCAAACTCTCGAATGGACTTTCCTAATATCTTCTGAAAGATATATCGTTTGAACTGGGATAGTCCCTGCTTAAGATAACGGTTACGGAATGTCTTTTGCAAAAAGCCAAAGATAATATACATGACAATGATCGTACCGAATAGGATACCTGCGATAACGATTCGATGGTGGTCCGTATACTCAATGGATTCGATTGTGATCATCATCAAAAATGAGATTGCAATTCCTACAATCGAAAAGACTGTCTGTGTTAAAATCGTTAGGATGAAATTGCAATGATTTTCATGAAAGAATTGTTTTTCACATGTTTTACTCGATTGATATTGATTATTCATGTCGACTCCCATCACCAGTTATGCTGTTTTAAGAATTTAAATATAGTTTCTTCTCGTTCTGCCTGTTCTACTGGGTTATAATGTCCTAGATTAAGATCTCCTTCGATTCTTCCATCGGAAAGGAACAACAATCGGTTTCCTCTAGCACATGCCTTAATATCATGGGTAACCATAACTATGGTCTGCCCCTCTTGATTTAACTTAGTCAACAGATCTAGAACCTGAGTTCCTGCTGCAGAATTTAAAGCACCAGTAGGTTCATCTCCAAATAAAATTTTAGGATGTTTGGCAACTGCTCTGGCAATACCAATTCTCTGCTGCTGACCTCCTGACATCTCGCTTGGGTATTTATCTTTCACTTCCACTAGATCAAATTGTTCTAACAGTTGTTCTGCTTCTTTATTCGCCTCCTGCTTGGAACAAACAAGATAGGCTGGGTATGCAATATTTTCATAAGCAGTTAGGTCCGGTAGCAGATTCATACTCTGAAATACAAATGCAATATCTTTACTACGAAGCCTGGAAGCTTCTGTTTCCGTCAGATCGGAGAACTCCTTCCCCAATAATTTAACCTTTCCACTTGTTGGCTGATCCATGGAACTGATAGAATACAGAAGAGTTGATTTTCCAGATCCACTGCTGCCCATAATAACGGTAAAGTCCTCTTCATATATCTCCAGGTTGATATTTTTTAAGACATGTTGAACATTCTTACCGTTCGCATAACTCTTACATAGGTTCGCTGTTTTAATTACTACATTCTTCATTCTCTATTCCTCCATCAAACTAACAGGTGTTATTTTCTTTATTGGCAGACTAAATAAAATCGTAATGATCATAATCAATAGAATACTTCCGAATAGACATAGATATGGCAAGCTAGCAGTATATACCAAGGCATCGATTACGATCCTAGAGAAAAGATACTTGGAGAATAGTAAATGGATCACAAGCGAAATGACCGTAGCCGCTCCAAGCAAAATGGTAATATAACAGATATTTTGAGAAATGATATATCTGGTCGTAAATCCTAACGATTTTAAGATTCCATACTGTCGATATTTACTGTGAATGGTTAGTACTAGAACATTAATAATCGCTATGACGACAAATAGGATAAATACGATTAGCATAATTGCCATAACACTAGTCAGCATCTTTTCGATGGCATCCACCGCTGATTTTAATGCACTCCACTCACGGTCTACTGACAGATCAGAAAACTTATTTTCTAAATCGCTCTTAAATTCTATAAATTCCTCATTTTCTTTCAACTGAACATAGCAATTACCTGCTTTATACTCTGCATTAAGAGCCTTCATCGCATCGACCGTCATCATCACCGTATGAACTTCCATGCTCTCAAAGGTCCCACAAATCAAATATTGCTGTTCCTGACCACCATACCTCATCGTCACATAATCTCCAATGGATTTATGCAGAGAATGTAGCAACTGACTCGTTACCGAAATCTCATCTACCCGTTTTGGATTTGTACCTTGGGACAAAGGAACTTTGGTGACATCTTCTTGGGTATTAGAAAAAACATAAAAGTTAATATTTCTGGAATTCCCCTCATACCCCACTACGGTAATCGCGGGATAATAAAAACAAGTACCAAACACAACCGAATCCACATATTTACTGTCCACGATTACATCTTGCACCTCTTCATTCACGTTGCCTGTAACAATACAGTTAAATTTCGGACATGCAAGCCAAATATTTGCATTATCATAAACATTATTACATGCGCAATAGCTCGAGGCAAAAAACAGAATCAGATACATCGAGACGATCAATACGAGTAAGGTTACAAAAGAACGTCTTTTATGTTTCCATATCTCATTGACCTGAGTTGAAAATGGTGATTTTGTAGAGGCAATCACCGATTTTTTAAATTTCTGTTCTCCTGCTCTATGACCGATGGAGATTGCTTCCACTGGTGAAATTTTCTTTAATTTGTTTAACGTAATCCAACCACTTAGTGTCAAACAAGCCGTCAATGCAATGGTAACTCCAGCTACTACGAACCATGATGTAAGGCTCAATTCAAATCCGCCAAGCGTTTGAGTTAGGGAAGCAATCAGCTTTGAAACAATTGGTACGGAAACAATACTTCCAAGCAGAATGGCAATACTTCCGATGAATAGATATGCCTTTAAGTAAAATCCAGTAATCATATTCAGCGAATAGCCTAGGCTCTTATAGATTCCAATGAATCTCATTTCTTTTCGAATATCATTATTTATGATAAATCGGATAATAAATAAAGCTGCTAGGAACACAATGTAAGCAGCTGCAGCAGATACCAGCCCAACCACATTCGAGATCTTGGTTATATAGTCACTTAATGATTTCCGATCAAACGAAATTAAAGAATATTCATCCTGCATGACCATCTTTACATACTTTTCTTTTCTGTTATCGATCAGATTGACTGCTAAGATTCCGGCATCTGGTTCCGATTGAAATAACTTTAGTGTATTCTCATTTACGATATTGGCCATAATGGTCAGACGTTCCGATGGTGCAAACGTAGCAGTATAGATACAGGTAACCGTTAGCTCCACCGGTGTTTCATAATTCATTCTAAGATGATCTCCTACCTTGATTTTATAGGAAGATGCCATCGTCTTAGGAATCCATACCTCAAAATCTCCTGGCTGTTTAGAGGTTAAGTCCCCCTCCGTTCGCTCCATATAGTCAAATATTTTTTCATCCTTTAATAGGCACATCATATTTGTAACGGAAGATATATTCGTATTCTTATGAAGAATAGGAATCGTTACACTCTTACCATTGAGACTATGTACTTCCTTTATGTTTGCCCATACCGAAGCATCCTGAAAATGTTCTTTGAGATTTGAGCTGTCTTTCGCATAAATATATGCATCTGGACAAGACTGCGGCGAAAATCGGCGTTTAACGTAACTCCTCGGTTCTAGACTAAAACCAATACAAGTTGATAAAACACAGGATGTGACAAATAGCATAATTCCAATGAGAAGAAATTGAACTTTTTTGAATTTAAGTTTCTTTTTCCACATGCTCGTATCTCCTTAACTTTATTTCATGTTCGAACCATAACTTAAGTATAAAGACCAAAACTTACATGCCCCTATACCAATTCTAAATAAATTCTAACATTTCTTCTTTAAGACATTGGAAGGGTAAATCGGATCGTCGTTCCTTGAGAAAGAACACTTTCACATTCCACTTTGCCACCATGACGCTCCACAATACTTTTTACAATACTAAGACCGAGACCAGAACCAGTGGTATCTTTTTGTGTTCTCGCCTTCTCCCCACGATAAAATCGGTCAAAGACAAAAGGAATATCTGCTGCTGCGATTCCCTGTCCATTGTCCGTAATCTCCACTACCAGATTCTGTTCCCATAGAAAACAGCAGACAGCTATCTTTCCTGCCTGATTGGTATATTTCATGGAGTTTCCGATGATATTCTGAAATACCTGATAGATACGATTCGGAGCAATATGCAAAAGAACATTCGGAATTTCTCCCCAAGAAAGGTCTAATCCACTTTTTTGCACATCAACCTGTAGTTGCTTTAAAACTCCTTGGATATATTCTTGAGCATACACCTCTTTTTTCTGAAGAAGCAAAGAATCCATCTTTGCGCTGGTAAACTCCAGAATTTCTTCAATCATACGGGTCAGCAGTCTTGCCTTTGCTAGAATAATCTTTGAATAGCGAGTTAGTCCTTCTTGATTTTTAATCATCCCACTCTCAATTCCCTCGGCACAGCCAATGATTGTGGAGATTGGGGTTTTCAGATCATGCGATACGCAGGCTAATAATAACTTTTCATTTTCATCCAGCAATTCTGCATGTTCAATGCTGTTCTTCAATTCTTCCTGTACCATTTCTAATTTGCGTGACAACATTCCCATTTCGTCTTCTTGATCATACGGAATCGTACCTTGATAATTGCCTTTCATCACATGATCACATAACCGATTCATTGCAAGGATTGGCTGAAACACTCTCTGTTTGACCAACCTTTGGATCTGTACAACTCCAAAGATTATGATTAGGCTTAAAACATATGGTAACAGCAATATTGGTTCAAATTGTGTGGATGTGGTATGTATGGTGTAATAAATAACTAACATTCCAGATAGTGTCTGATTATTTTGCAATGGAGATATGAATTTCTTTTTTGTATTATGTATGGAATCCTGTTCCTTTTCTGTGGATAGGGAATGAAGATTCAGATGTTGTCCTTTCCGAACGTCCTCTGTATTCGAATAAAGAACAGTTCCAGTAAGATCTGTTACAAAACATTCATAAGATGCTAGAAACTCAAACTCCTCCTTTTCTGCCGCTTCCACGGCATCCGCAAATTCAATTCTTGGATTTTTCTGATCACTCTTGGATTTCTCCTTATCGGAGTACAAAAAAAATGTGCAACAAACTGCCATACCTATGGCAGCGATGCACATTAGAAATCCCCATCGATTGATCTTATTCTGTATGATGAATTTTACATCTCCCATTTATATCCCACTCCCCATACCGTCTTAATATATGTTACATTCTCTTTTTCTAATTTATCACGAATTCTTCCCACATAAACAGCTATCGTATTCTCATCCAGATATTCATTATATCCCCACACAGCTTCCATCAACTGCTCTTTCGTAAATACCTGAGATGGATGGGACGATAGAAAATCGATTAGCTGAAATTCTCTTGAAGTAAATGTGATTTCCCGATCCTCTACTTTCACTAGATAAGATTCCGGAATAATCGTCAACTTACCAAACGTGCGCTTTCCCGTTTGCTGTTCGCAACCTGAGCTCATATTAGTAAACTGCATATATCTTCGTAAATGTGATTTCACTCGCCCAACCAGCTCCAGAAATGAGAATGGTTTCGTTATATAATCATCGGCTCCAATACCAAGCGACAACAATTTGTCACTATCCGATTTCTTTGCAGAGATCATCAGAATTGGACAATGAGAATAGGTTCGAATCTTACGGCATACTTCAATTCCTTCCATTCCAGGAAGCATAATATCAAGAAGAACCAAGGTAGGTTTTAACTCCTTGGCTCTTGCAACCGCTTCTGTTCCGGTAAAGACTTGCTCCACAATAAAACCTTCATTTACAAGGAAGTCTTTCATTACTCCAGATAAATCTTTATCATCTTCTACAATTAGAATTGTAACACGATCCATATGCCTCTCCCATCTCATCGGTAGTTTTTAATGTTATCACTTATGGTTTCTTGGAACGATATGTTAGTAACTTCTTAATTTATCATGACTATCGTCATCTGTCTTTTCAATTGCTTTGATTACAATGTAGTATCCATAGTCATCAGATACCTTAACATATACTCGATCATTTACCTTGTGTCCTAACATCGCCTTTCCAATTGGAGACTCGATACTGATCAAACCGATCAATGTATTATTACGAACCGTTGTTACAAGTCGATAAACCTCCGTTGTATTATCTTCTTCAAAAAAAACAGTCACGGTATTATTAATTCCTACCTCATCTTCTTTTGAAGTATCATCGATTACAACAGCAGTTTTAATCATTCTCTCTAAATAACGAATTCTGCTTTCATTCTTATTCTTATCTTTTTTAGCGGCATGATATTCAAAATTTTCACTTAGATCCCCGTGTGCTCTTGCCTCTTTTACGGCTTCCAAAGCTTCCTTTCGTACAACCAGCTTTCTGTATTCGATTTCTTCTTCCATTTTCTTAATATCACTTCTCGTTAATTCATTATGCATAACTTTTACTCCACTTCTTAGAATTATGATTGTTCTACTTCATTCCATAAGGTAAATCCAAGAATGATGCATCCACCAATGATCTGTAACAGGCTGATTTTTTCTGATAATAGTGTTACGGACAACAGGATCGCAACCAGCGGGTCAATATAACTTAAGATTGCAACCTTTTGACCCGGCAGACCCTTTACTGCTGAAAAGTAAAGACAATAAGCAACTCCTGTATGTACAAGTCCGAGGATTAGCAGATTGATCATACCACCTGTGGAAAGTTCCATTACATGAATTCCACTAGTACCGTTTACATAAAGAATCAATACCACAATAGCAGCGATAAACTGGCAGATGGTTCGATCCATTCCTGAAACTTTCTTTATCTTTTTATTGATCAGAATTACCGTAGCATAAAGCACAGCCGCTCCAAGTCCTAATAAAATTCCAATTAGATCACGACTAAAGTTTTGTATCGTACCAATATCCATGATTAAGACCAGCCCCAACGTCGCCATGATGAAACATATAATCTGCTTTCTTGTTAATCTTTCATGAAAAAGAAACGGACTAACGATGGTTACAAGAACTGGTGCAAAATAATAGCTTAATGTTGCAATTGAAATTGTTGTATAGTTATATGCCTGAAATAATAAGATCCAGTTAAAAGCCATTGCAATCCCCGAAAGTATCAATAATAACAGATCGCTTTTTATCTCTTGAAACTTGATGTGGTGATGCTTTCCTATCTGAACACAGACAATCGCAATTGTAGCGATCAATGCACGAAATAAAGCGAGCTCGCCAGAAGAGAGCGAACTCTTTCTGACAAAGACACCAATCGTACCAAATATGATCATTGCTGCGATCATCTGTAGTTTTGCGTTATTCATCTTCGAGGTATATTTAGAATCTTTCATCCGGTTCTCCTCTCATATGTTTACGCTCGTATTTTACCACAATTTCATATTTATGGCAAAGTTAAATGTTAACGAAAAATGAGATTACAATCTTTCTATCGAACAGCTTTAAATGCTTCCTCCAAATCCTCGATAATATCATTAATATTCTCTGTTCCTATGGATAAACGAATCGTATTCGGTTTAATTCCCTGATCTAGCAGTTCTGCTTCATTTAACTGGGAGTGTGTCGTTGAAGCTGGATGAATGACTAATGACTTCACGTCCGCTACATTGGCAAGAAGGGAAAATAGTTCCAGATTATCAATAAACTCTTTGGCTTTTTGCGCATCTCCCTTGATTTCAAATGTAAAGATGGAACCACCTCCGTTTGGAAAATACTTTTGATAAAGTTCCTTCTGCTTTGGATCATCACTTACTGATGGATGATGGACTCTTTCCACCTGTGGATGATGATTCAGATATTCCACTACCTTGAGAGCATTATATACATGACGTTCTACACGCAGTGACAGTGTCTCAAGTCCTTGTAAGAAAATAAATGCATGAAACGGGGATAAGGTTGCTCCTAAGTCTCGAAGCAGAATGGCACGTATTTTTGTTACAAATGCCGCAGCACCTACTGCCTTTGTAAAACTAATGCCATGGTAGCTTGGATTTGGTTGTGTCAAGGAAGGGAATTTACCACTTGCCTCCCAATCAAACTTTCCACTATCGATGATCACTCCACCAATCGTAGTTCCATGTCCACCGATAAACTTAGTTGCAGAGTGTATGACAATATCTGCTCCATACTCAATCGGACGAATGAGATAAGGAGTACCAAAAGTATTATCAACAACAAGTGGGATTCTATGCTCATGTGCGATTTTCGCAACCGCTTCAATATCAATGACTTCTGATTTTGGATTTCCTAACGTTTCAATATAGATTGCTTTCGTATTCTCTTGAATTACAGATTCAAAAGCATTCTCTTCAAAAGGATCTACAAATGTTGTTGTAATTCCGTATTGAGGTAATGTATGTTGTAATAAATTATATGTACCACCATAGATGTTCTTTGCTGCAACGATATGATCACCGTTCTGAGCTAGGTTCTGAATCGTATATGTTACCGCCGCTGCTCCAGAGGCAACTGCCAACGCTGCAACTCCTCCCTCTAATGCTGCAATTCGTTTTTCAAATACATCTTCCGTTGGATTCGTTAATCTCCCATATATATTACCTGGGTCACTTAATCCAAATCTTGCTGCTGCATGTTCCGAGTTATGAAATACATAAGATGATGTCTGATAAATTGGTACTGCTCTTGCATCAGTTACAGGATCTGCATGTTCCTGTCCAACATGTAATTGTAATGTTTCAAATCTTAACTTTCTGTCTTCCCTGCTAATTTTTTTACTCATAGTGACCTCCTAAATATTATGATAGATTTACCATCAATTGGTATTAGTAGGATTATATCTATCATTTCCTACTTTGCCAATAGGAATTATATAAATAGTATTAAATGTTTCATCTGATTGATAGAAGGTACTATAAATATCTATTGACTAATATTTTTGTAGTGTGTACAATATAGTTAGTTATTCCTAGTATATTAATATGAATTATATAAGAAAGCATATGGAGTAGAGTTAATATGAAAATCTCGACAAAGGGAAGATATGCAGTTCGCATGATGTTAGATATGGCACTCAACAATACGGGAGAGCCAATTCGAATTAAAGATATATCCAGCCGCCAAAATATCTCAGATAAATATCTAGAACAGATTGTTTCCATTCTGAATAAGGCCGGCTTTGTAAAAAGTATCCGTGGTCCACAAGGTGGCTACAAACTCAGTAAATCGCCAGAACAATATACGATTGGTATGATCCTTCGTCTCACGGAAGGGAGCTTAGCCCCTGTCGCGTGTCTAGAAGATGAAGTAAATCAATGCGATCGTCAAGATGAATGTGTTACTTTACTTCTCTGGAAAAAACTCGACACCGCAATTAAATCAATTGTGGATACGACTACACTCGCTGATTTAGTCGACTGGCATAATCAAAAAACAGACCATTACATCATCTAAGTATGATCATGTAATGGTCTTCTTTTATCTTAATCTTCAATATCAAACAAAGGAGTGGACAAATATCTTTCTCCCGTATCTGGAAGTAATACAACAATTGTCTTTTCCTTATATTCCGGACGTTTTGCGATCTGAGTGGCTGCATATAATGCTGCTCCCGAAGAGATACCAACTAGAATGCCTTCGGTCTGCGCAATCTTACGGCCTGTTTCAAATGCATCTTCATTCGTAACGGTAATCACTTCATCATAAATTTTCGTATTTAAGGTTTCTGGGATAAATCCAGCGCCAATTCCTTGAATCTTATGAGGGCCTGCTTTTCCCTCGGATAATAATGGAGAACCAGAAGGTTCTACGGCTACCACTTTTACATTAGGATTTTTTGATTTTAGATAACCGCCAACGCCACTTAATGTTCCACCAGTACCAACACCAGCTACAAATACATCAACGTTGCCATCTAATGCATTATAAATCTCTGGTCCAGTGGTTCTCTCATGCATCCTTGGATTCGCTTGATTCGTAAACTGACTTAGGATAATGGAATTCTCAATTTCCTTGGTCAGCTCTTCTGCTTTTGCAATTGCACCCTTCATGCCTTTAGCGCCCTCGGTAAGTACAACTTTCGCTCCATATGCTTTCAATAATTTTCTACGTTCAATACTCATTGTTTCTGGCATCGTAAGAATTGCCTTATACCCCTTAGCTGCAGCAATTGCTGCAATTCCAATCCCGGTATTTCCACTCGTAGGTTCAATGATCGTTGCACCAGGTTTTAATAATCCTTTTTCTTCTGCATCCTCGATCATAGCAAATGCAATACGATCTTTTACACTACCAGCTGGATTAAAATACTCTAGCTTTACTGCAATTGTTGCATCAAGTCCTTCGTGTTTCTCATAGTTTGCGACCTCTACAAGTGGTGTGTTTCCTACTAACTGTAAAATACCCTTTTTTAAATTACCCATATGCACTCATCCTTTCTAATCTCATTCTTCTCGTATGTTCTGAAATACTTTAATTGTATGTTATGGGTATATTAAAACACTTATTTCCTAGTATGTCAATAGGAATTGTAATATATAATGAAATTTTTTCCTGTTCTACAAGACTAAAAAAGGGGCACGCACGGTAGTATCGATACACATATGGCTCATCATGCCGACTATCACTAAATCTGTAATATGTAATGACTGTAACAACTCCTCCAAACCAGTGTCATGAAAACTATTTGGAACAACTTTTTGTAAGACTACCTCATTCTCTTTTGGCTTTACGATATCATGAATCTGATCATACCATTCCTTGTCTTTCGAACCATTTTCCACTTGGAAACGATGTTGAATAAAAATAATCGGATTCTGATCTTTTCGGAATCTCTCCAATACCTTTTGTATATTTTCTGCTGTTTCTACCGGATGATATAATTCACAACATCCCCCGGAAAAATAGTTGTTCTGAACATCTACGATAATAAGTGCTTTTTTCATAAGACATGCCTCGTTTTTTCTTTCATTATAGATAGAAAAAACGAGGCCGTAAATTACCCACTTTTTTGTTTGTATAACTGTATTAAGAACTTTTAACTACGATAAATGACATAATCCTTGATCTCTTTTACAAATCCGGCACTTTTCAACGAATCTTCTATCTCAGTAGGATACTCTTTTATGACGATTCGATTCAGCTTAGGATAAAAGCAACGTTTTTGAAATCCCATTACAAACTCATCCAGTACGTCCTTTATTTCTTTCCGAAAACAACGTAGTACTTTCCCGGAACGTTCTAGAACTGCAACTACTTCTCCCTTTTGTAGTGCCACTAAGGTTGTCGCTACATTCAAAAAATTTCGTTCCTCCATGTGTTTGAGACATTTTCCCCATGGCTGGTTTGGATCCACTGCATTCATCCACACAATACGATCGACAGGCTCTTGTAATGCTAAGGATGTTTTATAATAATCCTCTTCTCGAATGAATTGGATCCCAGAAAGGCCTTCCACAAAGTAACCTCTTCGCACTCGCCCCGTATATTCCCATACACGCAAGACTTCCAATGCGGCCTGCCAGGATACGGGTGAAACGGTTTCTCTACTGATCACTGCAACTCGGTCAAACTGGCGCACGAGCTGTTCTTCTAATGTCATTTCTTTTAATTGATAGGAGACTTCCCACCTTCCTGCTGTTAACGCAGCCACTTTAACATTTACCCTTTGCCTTACGGTTGCTTTTTCTATTTTACTACGATTGAGATACTGACGTACCGGCACAAAACTGTCTGCATGGACAAGTCCCTTTTGTGCTAACGATAATAGGATATCGTTCACATTTAAACTGACAAACTGATGACTCAATGCCTGCAAAAAGGTTGCCCCTCGTCTTCTTAAATACTGATAGACTGCTGTCTCATTCTCATCCAGTTCTTCCAAAGACTCTTCATTCTCACTGTCCCAATCCATATCTTCATACCGATGAAAGCTAAGTTCATTATTGAGACCCATCTTCCAATATACCGTTCCCTTTGCTAATAAAGCATCCAATAGATCTGGACGATATCCAGTCACACGGGATGGTAAGATGACATTCTCCCATAAGTCCATTGGATAAGAATAGTCACATAAAGATATTACAACTTCTTCCAAGTGATCTTTTGCTGATGCCATATGTTCACTTCTTATTGCTAGTAAGGCAGCATAATGACTGGCTGGAACTGTTACAATCTGTTTTCTCTTGTTTTTGATTGTTTCTTTTCTCGCTCGATGATACAGTTGGGCATGATAGTATATTCCATCTGCTTCAATAATTTTTCCGTCTGCTACTAATTGCTCTAACGCTGCTCTTACGATGTCATTCGGTAAGAGATAACGTTCCATCAGCTGTTCCATGGATTGAGCTCCACGATATCGCAATGCCCTACGAAGAATGTGTGATAACTCTTTCGTATCTTGTCCATTCAAAACTGCTTCATAAGCCTGTTCCTGTTCTGCTGAAATCCATAAGCCAGGTTCAATGTACTTTGGTATCTGCTGATGTGCTAGCGATTCCAACCATTCAATCGGAATCTCTAACTCTCCTGCCATCAAGTCTCCCTCAGCCATCAATAACGAATGAAGCTGAGTTTCATCCTGAGGAAGTGTTGTTCGCAACGATACTCGCTCTAATTCTTCGGGTGCTGGAACAATCATGTCTGCTTCCTCTAACAGTTCCGTCGCATAGGTCTGAATGGATAAGGTCGATGGAGCATAATCATACATCATCGCTCCCACTGATTGCTGCCG
>JAQXNU010000086.1 GCA_029098165.1 Clostridiales bacterium | reverse complement strand
AATTCTTTGCAACGTGCTAGTTCCTTAATGACATCTGCCCCATGTGCCGCAGCATGTGCCCAGCCGCCCTCTATGATATACCCACGCAGATCGCGCTCTAAGAGGTAATATTCCATAAATCGTTTTTTTACTTCAGTCACCATTTCCTTATTAAGACAAGGTCTTTCATTATGCTCATAAAGGATGGACGCGATAAATAATGCAGAAAATGTTCGAGTATATACCGTGTCTTCTCTTTGATCCACAATTCCATACATTAGGTGATCGTCATCTAGGCAAATTTTTATGTACGTTTCTAACTGTTCCTTTGTAAATCGTCCGGCTTCTATCCATTGGTCAAAGATCGTATAGATCAAGTCATCTCGCAATTGGGCATCTTTGACCCCAATAAACTTTAGCATCTCCAACGCATAGTCGTTATACGACATTGACGTTCCATCGATTTTCCCATGATTTTTATTTATTTGTTGTAATTCTATCTTTAGTTGCTGTTCTGTCATGTTGTCTCTTCCTCTCTAAGCTCTATGAAGTAAAATATCTAACCTAGAACGTCAGCCTCATCTGATACCACATAACATTACCGTGCACCGACTTTGAGACTCCTTCGTTCACAAAACCAAACTTCGCATAATAATGTATCAACTGTGCTTTGCAAGTTAGAACTACTCCTTTACGACCTTGTTGCCTCGCATCGTGAATCGCACGCTCGATCAGTTCTGCTGCAAAGCCCTTTTTTCTACAAGCAGGGATGGTATTTACACCAAAGATCATCTGCCATTCTCCATCTTCCTCATGCAGATCGGCACGTTCATACATCTCATCTGTCAAGTCTTTCTGATTCGTTACAAACCCATCAACAAATGAAATCAGCTTATCTTCGTCATACATTAGCCAGAAGTGATTCCCATACACTCTTACCCGTTCTTCAAACTCTTCTTTGGTTGCCGCTTCTGCTACTGGAAAGCATTCCGCTTCCAATTCTGCAATTTCATCGATATCTTTGATCGTTGCTGTTCGTATCAGCATTTTTATCACCTCGTAATTGCATTTTAAACTATGTAATTTCTCATGTTACTCTCAAAATGCTAGATTTATTTAGCAATACTTATTCACTATAAATTAATACTTATTTATTATAATAAGTATTAATCCATTCTGTCAATGATACGAAATTAGCAAAAGAAAGAGGGTGCCGCTTAGCAAATATAAAATTGCTAAGCGACACCCCTTGTGCTTTAAGGTATCATTTCCTTACTTAGATCATGTAAATGATCACAGCAATGATGGTACTAGTTAAACCAACACATGCTTCATAAGGAATTAATTTCATACGATCTTTGATCTCCATATTTACGGAACCACCAGTTGCATGGAAGAAAGAACCGTGTGGTAAAGAATCGATTACGGTTGCACCACCATGAATCATAGCTGCTGCAGAAAGTGCTGGCACACCAGCTGTTAACAACGTACCAGAGAATGTCTGAGAAGCGATAGTTGCACCTGCAGTTGTGGATGCTGTCGCACCTGCCATTAAGATACCAGAAAGTGGAGCAAGTACGAATGCGGGCATATTCATATACTCTAATAAATTGATCATATCATACTGTAACGCAGATGCTTTGATGATACCTGCTAATGTACCAGTACCAATTAAAAGAATCGATACACCAATTACTTTACTTAAACCAAACTCTGTAATAGCAATTGTATTCTTGATCTTACCTGTGGCAAGGATACATACGAACCCACCGATTGGTAATGCGATCAATGGATCGATGCTAATGTCAGCTAATGGACGTAATGCAAGTAAGATAACTACAACAAATGGACCGCTGATTGCTAACCAGAAGTTTGGAAGATTCTTTTCCGAATCAATATCTACTACACGAATCGTATCATTTGCATGTTTCTTCTTAGAAAGAAGTGTTGCTAAGATAATTGTAACAACTAAAGCTCCAAGAGCTGGAATGATATTTCTCATCATTAAAGCTGTAAGGTCCACACCAAATGCTTCACTTACGGCAATCGTATTTGGATTTGGAGAGATGATGTTACCTGCTTTACCACCACCGATCATAGCAAGTAAGACACTACTTTTCGTAAGTCCTGCTTTCTGTCCAACTGCGATAGCAATTGGTGCTACAGTAATCACTGAAATGTCGATGAATACGCCTACAGAACAGATGATCATTGTTGCAATAGAGATTGCTACGATTGCTCTCTTTTGTCCTAATTTATCTACGATTGTCTCTGCGATTTTTTCTGCAGAACCAGTCTTAATCAATGCACCAGCTAAAATACCAGATGTCATGATTCTAAGAACGGAAGACATCATGCCTTGTGCACCAGTAACCATCGTATTAACTGTTGTTGTAAGGCCACCACCGCCTACAAGCCCTCCGACGAAAGCACCTAAGATCAAACTGTAGACAGGATGCACTTTTTTGATAATTAACACAATTGCTAATGCTAAACCAATTAATGCTCCAATGGTTGAAAAATCATACGTCATATTGTTTCCCCCTTTTAACTTGTATATTATATATAAGAGACCAAATAGCCCACTTATGCCTTTACTTGTTGCTGTTGATCAAGCGAATTACCTGCTCCACGGTTGCGATCATATTTTTTCTTGCATTTTCTGAATTCATTGCTTCAGAAAGTGTAACTACACCACGCATAATTGGAAAAAATGCGTCAATACCGTGTTCATTACAAACACTGGCATCCTCTGTAACACAACCGGAAAATGCAATTACCTGCTTATTGTATTTCTTAGCGATCTGAGCAACTCCGATTGGTGCCTTACCCATAGCTGTCTGACTGTCTAATCTACCTTCTCCTGTGATTACAAGGTCAGCATCTTTAATATACTCTTCTAATTTTGTTTCTTCTAAGACGATCTTAATACCGGACTCTAAAACTGCATTGGTATAAGTTAAAAATGCAAATCCAAGACCTCCTGCTGCACCAGTACCCGCTTGATTCATATTTGCTTTTTCATACTTTTCTTTGGAAAGTTTCGCATAATATGCTAACCATTTATCCATTTGCATGATCATCGTTGGAGTTGCACCTTTTTGTGGTCCAAAGATTGCACTACATCCTT
Organism: Clostridiales bacterium; assembly: GCA_029098165.1. Taxonomy (GTDB): domain Bacteria; phylum Bacillota; class Clostridia; order Lachnospirales; family Lachnospiraceae; genus Lachnoclostridium. Next base: position 12,906 of record JAQXNU010000086.1, on the reverse strand, counting down.
GCTCACCACATAATTTATTTGTAACATCACATGCAACTCTGAAATTACACTCTTTTAATTCTGGTAACACAAAATCGTCTGTGATCATTTCGATTTCCGCTAATCCTTTCGCACCAAATGGTACCTGTTTACCATTTTTGTCAAGAAAACCATAACCAAGTGCTTGTAACATACCAATTCCACCATCGTTCGTAGCACTTCCACCAATCCCTACGATAAAGTGTCTGCATCCTTTTTGAATGGCATCTTTGATCATCTCACCCACGCCATAAGTTGTTGTATGAAGTGGATTTCTATCACTCTCATGAAGTAATGTAATGCCGGCTGCTGCTGACATTTCAATAATCGCTGTTTTTGTTTCATCGATAATTCCATAAGATGCTGCGACTGTATCTCCTAATGGACCTGTTACTGCAACATTTTCTAATCTGCCGTTCATACCTAAGGTTAAGGCCTCTACCGTTCCCTCACCTCCATCAGCAAGCGGACGTACCTCCACCTTAGCATCATTTACTACGTTAAGAATACCCTGACGAATTGCATTGCCTGCTTCAAGTGATGTTAAACTTCCTTTTAATGAGTCGATTGCTACTACTACTTTCATCGGCACTGGCTCCTTTTCTTTCCTGTAATCTATGTGTCAATTGTTTGCTTCCAATTGCTTAATTTCATTTTTGATGGATTCATTGTATCAGATGCAAATATACTTTTCTATGTTCCAAAGAACAAAAAAATATACATTTCGAAAAATTTTATGTTACAATGGACATACTATTTATTAAATCGCTTCAATCCATAGGCTTAGCGAGTCATTTATGAATGGTTCATAATCAGATTCGGGATAACTATAGTAGGAATCATGTAAGGAGTTTAATTAGAATGGAACGAAAAATTTCAAAGACATTAGCACAGCAGATCGTCGAAACCGTGAAAGATGTCTGTGGACAGGATGTCAATTTCATCGATAAGAACGGTTATATCTTTGCGAGTACCAATCCAAAACGTGTGCAGGACTATCATGAAATTGGCAAGCGTGTGATTGACAGTGGTACTTTAATTGAGGTTATCAGTGATAATAGTTTTTTAGGAACCCAGAGAGGGGTTAACATCCCCTTTTCCTATAATGGTGAGGTCATTGCTGCGATTGGTATCAGCGGTGTTCCAGAAAAAGTGCGTAAATACGCCTATCTTGCACAAAAGATTACTTCTCTGCTTTTACGCGAGCATGAGCTGGATACTCAAAACCACAATCAAAAAGCAAAGCTAAATTACATCATCCACTCTCTGATCACACATGAACATATCAGCTCCCAGTACTTTTCAGAGTTTATGGAAAAATATCAGATTTCCGAGGAAACCATGTATCAGACGATTTTGGTCAAGATTGATAAACATTCCAATCCTTCCAATATCGCATCGTTGGAACAACAGATTTTTCAGATCTTTGATACGATCGGGAGCCCTCTTTATACCTTTCAATATCCAAACGAGTATATTATGTTGTTAGACTCCAAACAACTTTCAAAGTGGACCTATTTGCTTGAAAAATTAGCAAACAACCATAAAAAATATATTCGGATCGGAGTCGGAAAAGTCGACACCTTGTTAAGACAGTATAATTCCTATGAGGCTGCGAAACTTGCAATTCACAGCCTTGCAAAGCCAGACAACTTGGCTTACTTTGAACAGCTAGATTTAGAGATTCTTCTTGGAAGTGTAACCAATGAAGCCAAGGAATTCTTTCTGAATCGTACGATTGCTTCTTTATCCAAAAAGGATTGCGACCTACTTCGTACGTATTTTGCATGTGATATGTCATTAAAGGCGACCTGCGACACACTCTTTCTTCATAAGAATACGTTACAATACCAGTTAGATAAGATATGGCATACGTGTGGCTACAACCCTCGTTCGTTTCGAGATGCAGCGATCCTCTATATGGCTCTCAAATTCTAACTGAATTGATTCGTTTCTTTTATTGCTCAATTACTCTTTCTAACAAAAAAGACTGCCATATCCACTGGAAATCCAGCGGATATGACAGTCTTTTTCATTAACTTTTATGATATATCTAACTTATTTACTTGCATGGATAAATTCTTATTTATTATCAGCAACTACAGCTTTTGCTGCTGTACGTCCAGATACAAAGATTTCAACGATAGCATTACCGCCAAGACGGTTACCACCATGGATACCTCCAGTAACTTCACCAGCTGCATATAAGCCTTTGATTACGTTACCGTTTGCATCAAGACAATGTCTGTCAGCATCAACTTTTAAACCACCCATTGTATGGTGAGTAGATGGAGCCATAACACGGATTCTTAAGTTAACGCCATCAAGTTTGTAAGTATCTGCTTTATAAGAACCATCTTCGTCCTTCTCAGCAGTACCGATTAATCTGCTTGCCTGAGATTTAGCAACGTCTGCTGGCTGCTCGCCTGCCATGATTGCTTTATCGTAAGCTTCGATTGTTTCACGTACAGTTGCTGCATCTGTAGGTACGCCCATCTCTGTAAATAAATCAGCTAACTGATCAACAGTTCTTACGTACTGTCTCATATTAACATCTTCATCTTTGTATGGGTATGGTCCAGGGATTGGAGCTTCTGCATTAGCGATTTCGATGAAGCATCCCTTAGATCCGTTGATATCGATACCGTTTCTGAACTCTGCAAGAGATAATACATCACGTTCAGAAGTTTCGTTAACAAAACGTTTACCTGTTGTTGGGTTGATGTAGATCGCGTAGTCACCACCACCGAATGCTAAGTTACCATCATCGATCCAGCTGATTGGCATCATCTGAGTCCAGCCCATACCGGTTACGGAAGCACCAGCTGCCTGACCCATTGTAATACCATCACCCTGTAAGGAATTACGGTTTGTAGTCTTTGTTGAAGTAGAAACATATTCAGAAGACCAGTATTTATTAGTATCAACAACTTCCTGAAGGTTAGCTGCGTATCCACCAGTAGCTAAGATAACACCCTTGTTTGCTTTTGCTGTTACCTGAGTACCATCATACATAGTAGCTTTTACGCCTGTTACTCTACCGTCTTCAACAATTAATTCATCAGCAGTTGTTCTAACCATGATCTTGTTATGCTCATTAGCATTTAATACAGTCTGACGAGGAGCTACGAAGTAAGTACCCCAACGACCTGGGTATTCTTCTGGAGTGCCATCACCATCAGTATCAACATTAGCACCGATGAACTGGTTTTCTCTGTACCATAATGCACCAATTAATGTAGGCTGAGTATCTTCAACAAATGTTGAACCCTGAGCTTCTAACCACTGCTTTAATTCCTGACCATCATTGATGAACTGGCTAACTAATTCGAAGTTACCATAGATCCACTCACTCATATCAGCGCTTGGACGAAGTCCACCGTAGTATGTCTGGAAGATGTGTAAGTTAACAGTTGAGAATAAAGTTAAATCGCCTTCTGCTTTACCAGCTTTAAGCTGTGGTTCAGCCCAATCTAAGTAAGCTTTAATTTCTTTCTTTAACTCTTTTAATGTTGGAAGATATTCTGCATGTACACCATGTTTTGAAAGTTCTACCATATCACCTGCTACGAATTCATGATCTTTATAATAATCTGCATCAAATGCATCTTCATTCCAGTTTAAGATCACCTTTAATTCGTCAATACAACCATGAACGGATTTAACTTTGTTATAAGTATTGCCGTCATAACCTACGCCTGTTGTAGCATCTGGATCAGCTGCATCCCATACTAAGTATGGCATAACACTCTGATACTGACCACCAGAAACAAGTGTATTACCACCGATTTCTGCATTCTTCTCAATTACAAGAACTGTGCTACCCTGCTGAGCTGCTTCAGCAGCTGCTGCAATACCTGCACCGCCGGCACCAACTACGATAACATCCCAGCTATCTTCGATAGGAGCCTGTGGCTCACGAGTAACTTTGTTCTTCTTGAATGTATCAAGATTAGATGCTTTTGCTTGTTCTGCTGCATCATTTACAGCGTTTTTGTATGCTGCACTAGAGAAAGTTGCACCAGATATAGAATCAACGCCTGTACCGTTAGCTGCCATAATGTCCTCTTTTAAATAATCAAAAGCAACGGAACCAACATGTTCAGTTTCTTTAGAATCAACAACTTTGATATCTGTAATTGCATTCTCGCTGAAAGTAACTTCTACTGTTACTTCACCGTTGTAACCTTTTCCTTTACCAGTATAAGTACCAGCTGTATAAGTTACTGCTGCATTCTCTTCTGTTGTTGCTGGAGCGTTGTTTACAAGTGTGCTCACATCAACGCCTGCAGATTCAAGTGCATTCTTAACTGCTTCAATAATACCATTAGATGAGTTAGTTGCACCAGATACTGTATCAACCTCGATCGACTGAGCTTTCACGATCTCTTGTGGAATTCCATCGATTGCTGGCTCGCAGATACCTGCTGTCTCTTTATGTTCTTTTACTTTAACGTCTGTAATTGCATCAGCGGATAATGTAACTTCAACTGTAATATCACCATTGTTACCTTTACCAGTACCAGTATATGTACCAGGTTTAAATTTTCCTGTTGTTTCTTCAGCTGCTTTTGTTGGTTCTGCGTTTGTGTCTTTTGATTTGTCTTTCGAGCAGCCTGCTAAACTAACTACCATTGTTGTAGCCATTGTTGCAGCCATAAAACGGTTTAAATGTTTCTTTCTCATAATTGACCTCCATAAATGTCCTTATCGCTTGTACTTGTTAAATATATCACATAAAAAGCTTTTATTATTATAAATCTACAGTTGAAATGAGTCAAGCATATTTCTGTAATTGTCTTGTCAAGATAGGAACCGTCTAATCGTTTTATGTCCAATAAACACTGATATTTACTGCATTTGCGTGGTACTTCTCTCTCTAGATAGAATGATATAATTTGTTATTATTGGGATTCTATGCTTATTACTTTTATTTCCTTTTTATACTATTTAATGTTGATTTTTTAACATTCTTACTAATTATTTCTAATTTATTCCTTTTCTCTTCTTTTAACATTTCAACCTGCATTAGTAAACCTTCTGTACAGATTGAAAACTTTAAGTTCTTATTTCCATCTCGTACCTCCTGTTTGTCTTAGATTAATAATTCTGCTATGGTTCTTTATAATGCAACATCATAACTGCAACCCACAAAAAAAGAGAGCCAACGTAAACCCCATACTTTACGTTGGCTCTCATGTTCAAAAACTCACTAGTTATTTACTTAATTACTTACGACGCTCATTTAAAATGGCAACGTTAGCGTCTACCTTCTTCTTGCTTAATGGATAGATTACGCATAGTACAACTGCACATAAGACATAAACAATACCTGGGAAGCCAGTTGCTAAGAAGTAAATTCCACCCTTTACTTGTTCTGTCTGAGCTGCTGCTAACTCACTATAACCGATTGCAGTTAAAGCCCAACCGCTTAAACCACCAGCGATCGCCTGTCCAATCTTTCTTGCGAAAGAATAAACTCCATAGATGGTTCCATCATCACGATTTCCAGTAGCAACTTCCTTATCATCAATTACGTCAGTAACTAATGCATAAGTCTGCATAGAGAAAAAGTTCATTCCAAGCATACCGATAAACGCTAAGACTACGAAAATCCAAACATTCTGGATATGCATAAAATACAGGATTACATACATGATACCGGAAAATGCACATCCGAAAGCTGCACATTCTTTTTTACCAAACTTGATTGCAAGCTTTGTGGAACACATTGCTAATAAGATCATTGCTGGTAAGCTTAACATAGAATAGATGGATAATGCTTTCGTGTTCTTAAAGTAATCTGCAAAGAGATATTGATTGATCCCTTGCGTCATTAAAGAAGCAAGTAACATTAATAATGCAGAAAGAATAATACCGATCATGGCACGACTTGAGAAAATCTCTTTTAATGTAGTCGCAATACTCATTTTGTTCGCTGTTTTATCAACAACCTTTGGCTCAATCTTAACACGTTCTGTTGTCATAAAGTAGCATAATAAATAACATACAATAGAACATACAGAGAAAATACCAGCGATTAATGTCATTTTTCCCGGATCAACGACCTGATTTCCATTCGCATCTTGGTAATAGATAACCAAAGGAGCGATAACAGAAATCATGATGCTTGCAATTCCAGCACCTAAAGAACGAAATACAGAGAGTGAACTTCGATCCTTTGGATTATCAGAAATTACAGATGCCATAGATCCGTAAGGAATATTAATGGAAGTATAAAATACGGAACCCCATAAGATATAAGTGACAAACATATAAATGATTTTAACGTTCATCGAGCAATCTCTTAATCCAGACTGATACATCAAGAAAGAAGCGATTGCAACTGGACCACACATACGACGGATCCAACAACGGAATTTTCCATCTTTTGCTGTCTTTGCGGAGTCAACGATACGTCCCATACTAATATCTGTAAATGCATCGATACATCTTGCTACTAAAAACATCGTACCAACGATACCGGCACTGATGCCCATTACTTTTGTGTAAAACACTAATACATACATACTTGCAAAGATAAAGGTAAAATCGTTACCAAAATCCCCAAACATATATCCTAATTTATCTTTAATTCCAAATGGTTTTACTGCTTTTGTTTCTTTCCCCATAAAAGTAACCTCCAATAACTTCGCATTTGTTTTTGTGTGATATAGTTCGCATTTATATTTCTAGTTACTGTACCACCAACGGACTATCTCTTGATCTGATTCAATGCTGCATTCATCTTTAGCATATCTTCCTTTGTAATCTTCTTGTCAGAACCCATAGTTCCTAACATAGATAACATACGTTTTACTGTAAATCCTGAAAGCATCTGCATCATACCAGCATTCTGAGTAAGATCCATGTCAGCCATCATATCATTAGATGCTAATGCATCCTTCATCAACCCTTTGAAGAATTCCATACCAGCTGGGTTTGCCATGATTGCACCTAAAGTATCGTTGATAGAGAAATAACCATCTGGTGTTGTGATTTCAAACCAGTTCAATACATCTCCCGTTTCCTTCATACGGTAGTCTTCATTGAAGACTTCTACTTTACGAATTCCACTTTTATCTGAACACTCTCCTGCTCTAGCTTCTAAGCGAGTGATTCCTATGTTTGGTACATCAAAATAGAAGAAATGGTTTTCGGAAGTCTGTTTTCCAAGAGAAGTACCGTTTGCGAATAATTCAACTTCTGGCAAGTTTGAATAAACTGTTACCTTAGTCACTTCTTCTACACGATCAACATAACGTTTGCCTGCGATATGAACAAAAGGTTCATCAGATAACCATGCTTTATAAGCAAAGAAAGCGTCTTTCTTATACTTACGATCAAAAGTCATCAGACCTTTATGGTTCATACCATTCTCTCCACCTTCTGCTCTTGCATCAGCTGCAAAATCGTACATATTCCATACATGAGTTGCCCAAATATATGGTCTAGTGAAAAGCTGTTTGATTAGTTCTTCGTGATAATATGCCTGATATTCTTCTGTGTAATCGCCTTGTTCTGGGTTGGATGTGTGCCAGTTAAGTGCTTCACAACCATACTCACTCATACCGATTGGCTGATTTGGATATTTCTTATGGAACTCATCCATCCAAGGACCGTTCATGGAAGTATCTCCACCGTACCATCCAAAGTAATGATTGTAAGAAACTGTATCTGGAATTCTGACATACTCATCTTCCATTGGGCACATGGATACGACTGCGATTGTAGTAAGTCTTGTCTTATCCATCTCATGAGCTAAGTCATTTAAAATACGATGGTTCTCAATTAAATCTGCATCAGATGCACCTGCCATAGTAATCTCGTTGGATAATCCCCATACAAAGATTGATGGATGGTTATAATTCTGAACGATTAATTCTTTCATCTGAGAGATTGTATTTTCACGACCTTTTGGAAGGTGTTCAGAAATATAAGGGATCTCTGCCCAGAGAACAAAACCTTTTTCATCACATAAATCATAGAAGTACTGATCATGCTGATAATGAGCTAAACGAATCGTTGTAGCACCTAATTCATAGATAAAGTCAATATCTTCTTCATGATGTTCCGGCAATAATGCATTACCGATTTCCGGACGATCCTGGTGACGGGATACTCCACGTAATGGATAAGACTCACCATTTAAGAAGAACCCTTTGTCTGGATCAATCTTAAATGTACGACATCCAAAGCGAATGCTACGAGTATCAAGTACTCCATTCTCATTGGATAATGTCACATTTAATGTATATAGGAAAGGATCTTTTCTACCATTCCATAAATGAACATTCTCAATTGTAAAGTTTGTTGTTGTTTGATCTGCTTTGCAAGTCTGTTCTACAATAATAGATTCTCCGTCGCTGATCGTATAAGTTAATATCTCGTTTTCACTGCATCCAGTCAGGAATGTTTCGACTTCCACGTTAGCCGTGCTTCCCTCTACGATTGGAGTTACCTTTACTGCTTGAGATCCGAAATAATCAAGATCAAATCTTGCCTTTGGTACACATAAAATGGACACATTTCTATATAAACCGCCATAGAATGTAAAATCGGCTCTCTGAGGATACACATAATCGTTTGGTGCATTATCCACAGCTACTGTAATTTCATTCTCTTCTTTTAAGTTTTCTGTGATCTTCACTCTCCATGTAGAATAACCGCCGTCATGGTGACCCACTTTCTCGCCATTGATATATACATCTGCAGAGGAATTCGCTCCTTCGAATTCGAGATACACATCTTCATATTCGGATAATTCCGATTTCTTTAACTGTTTAACATACAAACATGTTCCACGATAGTAGTCATTTCCTCCATCTTGTCCATCGATTCCATTCCATGTATGTGGAATTGTTACATCCTCCCATGTTCCCTGGTTAATAATGGAACCGATTGTCATATCTTTATCTTCTTTGGAGAACTTCCATCCGTTATTCCAATTTATCTTATTTGCCATTGCAAGACCTCCTATCGTTATAACTTTACTTAATTATTGTTGCGTCACATCTTTTTGATAGCCTTATCTTATCATAATAAGTCATTATTTTTTTAGGACGATTTTTGTTTAACTTAGATAATTTTTGTGTTATAATACATTTACAAATATAAACATTTATGAAAAGAGGAAACTTACATGAATCAAAAAAAGCACACTCATTCCGATATCAATGCTGATTTCCCATTTATCCATCAAATTCTTAAGGATGGATTTAAGATTAATTCTTATTACTTTTCTTATCCCTACGATAATTTGGATAAGATAGATAATGGATTTCGTCGAATGATGTGGTCAACATACAACACTCCAACTCCGTCCTTGCTTTTTGAAAATCATAAATCTGAATATAAGATTTTAATCGTAAAAAGCTCCCTGTCCTTTTATAATATTATTGCATTTGTATCACTTGATAATTCCCCTGATTTTATCAGTGTCGGTCCATTCTTAGAGGAAGAGATTTCGATTACATCCTTTCAGAGATTATTTAAGGATTCCAGTGCTTCCACGGAACAGATGCAGATCTTGCAGCAATTTTATCATATACTTCCAACGGTCTCGGTCACCGACGTAACAACGATGCTCTGTCACCTTTTAGAACGTTATCTTCCAGGATATTCAAAAGTGGAACAAGAATACATCAACTACTCAGAAGAAACTCACGAAATAGTCATTAATGTAAAAAATCTAAAAGAACAAAGCGATCAGTATTGCGAAGAATACCGAACTCTCCTATTAAATTATTTAGATGCTCTGATGACTGGGGATTATGCGAAAACGATGGATCAGCTCAATTCCTTCCTAACGTTCCTACAGTTTCAAAATCTGACCTCCCTAAGTGAACTTCGAAAGTTTATGAGTATCTTCAACACACACTGTAAAGATGCATTGATACGAAGCACAGTGCATCCCTCCTATGTACTTCATTTATATCAGTCGTATGATACCATGATTTCTACTACGACGAATCATCATAAGTTACAACGACTTCCTTCGGAGATGACACGTAAATACAGCCTTTTGCTATATAATTACTGTTATCCAGAGTACACGTACCAGATTCGAAACATCCTTACTTATATTCAACATAATTTGACAGAGGAATTGACCTTATCCTCCATAGCTGATCATTTTCATAAGAATGCTTCCTTTTTATCGAATGAATTCAGCAAAGAAACTGGCACTTCTATCACAGAATACATTCATAGCAAGCGAATCGATGCTGCTATCAAGCTGTTAAATACGACAAACTTATCCATTGCAGATGTTGCAAGTAAAGTTGGGATTCATGACTGCGGATATTTTGCTCGATTATTTAAGAAAAAGATTGGAATTACTCCGAGGGAGTATAAAAAGATGCTTTCCTCATAATGCTTAAAATAGTTGAAAAAACCAAGCTATTCATATATAATGAGAATAATGTTTATAAAATACAAGGAGGAAAAGAATATGTCAGCTAATGTTTATGACGTACTCTTAGAGCGCGGATTTATCGAACAAGCGACTCATGAAACTGAAATCAGAGAGTTACTAGGGAAGGAAAAAGTAACCTTTTATATTGGATTTGATGCTACCGCAGATAGTTTAACAGCAGGTCATTTCTTAACCGTTATGGCTATGATGCATATGCAACGTGCAGGTCACAGACCAATCGCTTTACTTGGTGGTGGTACTACTATGATTGGTGACCCAACTGGTAAATCCGATATGAGAAATATGTTAACTCGTGAAGTAATCGATCACAATGCGGAATGTTTCAAGAAACAGTTATCCAAATTCATCGATTTTGATAACGATAATGCAATCTTAGCAAACAATGCAGATTGGTTATTAGACTTGAATTATGTTGAATTCCTTCGTGAAATCGGTGTTCACTTCTCCGTAAATAAAATGTTAACTGCAGAATGTTACAAACAACGTATGGAACGTGGTTTAACATTCTTCGAATTCAACTATATGTTAATGCAGTCCTACGATTTCTGGATGTTACACAAGAAATATGACTGTAAACTTGAATTAGGTGGTAACGATCAGTGGTCTAACATCTTAGGCGGTGTTGACTTAATTCGTCGTAAAGAACAAAAACCTGCTTTCGGTTTAACATTCAAGCTATTAACTACAAGCGAAGGCAAAAAGATGGGGAAAACTCAAAAAGGTGCTGTTTGGTTGGATCCTGCAAAGACATCTCCATATGAGTTCTACCAGTACTGGAGAAACATCGAAGATGTTAAGGTGGAAGAATGCTTAGGATTATTAACATTCTTACCTATGGATGAAGTTCGTAGATTAGGTGCCTTAGAAGGTTCTGAAATCAACAAAGCAAAAGAAGTATTAGCATTTGAAATCACTAAGATCGTTCACGGTGAAGAAGAAGCGAAAAAAGCTCAGGACGCAGCAAGAAGCTTATTCGTTGCTGGTGCAAGCAGTGAACATATGCCTACTACTACTTACCCAGTAGCTCGTTTTGAAGAAGGTATCGATCTTATCACATTGATTATGGATGCTAAGATGGCAACTTCCCGTTCCGATGCAAGAAGAAATATTGAACAGGGTGGCGTTTCCGTTAATGAAGTTAAAGTAACTGACTTTAGCCGTAAATTTACTACTGCTGATTTTAATGCGGATGGCGCATTATTAGTAAAGAAAGGTAAGAAAGCTTACCACTTATTTAAAGCAGAATAAAATATGATTCGATTCGAATCAATGGATTAAATTGATTGGAGGGGGTTACATGCCTTGGTGTCCAAAATGCAAAACTGAGTACAAAAAAGGTGTGATTGTCTGTGTCGACTGTGGTTCCGAATTAGTCGACGAACAACCCGAGATGTATGAGTACTCAAAATTATGTACGCTAGAAAAAGAAGAAGTAGCAAAAAAACTGATAAAGTACTTCGAATTTTCCAACATCTACAGCCACTACAACTACGAGGAAGCGGAATTAGGCTATGTCGTATATGTTCGTGATGATGAGATGAAACAAGCGAAAAAAGCCTTTCATGCGTTCTATACGGTTGAAGCTGAGCACATGATCCAGGAAGAAGCCAAAACGTGCAATGCAAAAGAAGATTCCAAGGATGACTCTTCTACTGACGAATTCGAGAACGAGGCTGAGATCGATACATCCGATGCTGCTGATTCAGCAATGTCAGATGACCTCGATGGAATCTCTGAAGAAGAGGTTGAAATGCTTAAGGACCATGCAAAAGTTAGCAAGATAATTTATGGTGGAAGCCCTTACGAGAAAAAAAGCGATAAGCTAAAAGATTTAAAATCGACTGCTGCTACCTTTTTCTTGTTCAGTATTGCTGGTATAATCGTCGTTGGTTTAAATATGCTTGGAGTGATCAACTTTATTGGTGGCACTCTTCAATACTGCCTTCTGATTGCTCTGTTTATTGGATTCTTCGTAATTGGAATCAATTCCTTGCAGCGTATGAAGAAAGTTTCACAAGAAGCTGTAATCGAAGAAGAAAATACAAAGAAGATCACGGAATGGCTCAATAGCCATATCACAGAAGAAACATTGAATGAGTTTAAAGATTCTTCCCTGTCGAACGAAGCTAATTTCATACATGTGATGGAAGGTATCAAACAGCTTGTTATTAAAGAATTTGGTACACTTGATGATTCCTACTTAGACTATATTACCGAAGAATTCTATAATGAGAAGTTTGGTGAAGAAGACGAATAATAAATATCTAAACTACTAACGGCTTGAATTGCTAACCTCAACAATTCAAGCCGTATTTTCATTTATATAACTTATGTTATCATCCTTAACTTTTCTACTATCCTAGTGAATACTCCTTCTTTCGAAATTCCATAACTACCATTACAATCGCCACAATACCTGCAAGTAAATCTGCGATTGGTCCGGAATACAT
>JAQXNU010000085.1 GCA_029098165.1 Clostridiales bacterium | reverse complement strand
CGCGAGGGAACCGACCACCAACTAAGTAGCCAGTAAGATCAACCGAAGTATTTCAATCCACGGCTCCCGCGAGGGAACCGACTTCCTCCATCATAAAGTCTAATTTATACAACTTAATTTCAATCCACGGCTCCCGCGAGGGAACCGACGATCAAGCCAGTAGTTTATTGGTGTATGTCCGATATTTCAATCCACGGCTCCCGCGAGGGAACCGACACTGGTAGTGGTTTAGAAATGATTGGTACTACAATTTCAATCCACGGCTCCCGCGAGGGAACCGACGTTTGAATTAGCAAATGCAGAAACTTTATCATACATTTCAATCCACGGCTCCCGCGAGGGAACCGACGCTCATTGCCGGTTCCGTTAACATTAATAGTACATTTCAATCCACGGCTCCCGCGAGGGAACCGACAGCAAAACTACACATAATAATAACTTTTACTGCATAGTTTTTACAACATATTTAAAATATTTACCATACATATTAATTGTATAAAAAAATATAACCAAATTTCCATCCATTGCTTATAACATAATTACTATAAGATAGAGTGCGAATCTCCTAGTAGTATTATGGGCACTTATCATTCGCACCATTAAATAATCAATGGACCTTCCACATCAAATGACTTCTTAACACCAATGTGTTCTACTTTATTATCGTAATTATTTCCGAGGTAATAAAATCGTAAGCTATCCTTCTCAGGGTCAATTAGTTTAATTAATTTATTTTTAACTTCCACACATTTTGTATTATCCATAATACATTCAAATACAGAATATTGTACCCTTTGTCCATAATTTACACACTGTTTTGCAACTCTACGTAATCGTCTCTTTCCACCTACCGATTCTGTATTGACATCATAAGTAATAAGCACAAGCATCCAAGTTCACCTACTTCCAAAGAAATGATGGGTATCCATCTAAATCACCACGAATATACCTAGCTAATAAAAGTGCTTGAGTATAAGGAACTAAGCCCCACTCAACTTTTTCTTCTAAATAAGGATGAGTAATAACCTCTTGCTTTCTCTTTTGCCAAGCAGTCAAAACACTTTTTCGCGTTGCATCATCCATTATAACTGCTCCATTCTCGCGTTGTTCAAATCCATCTTCCTGTACAACCTTTTTATTAATTAACGAGAGAACAAAACGATCAACGAAAATAGCTCTGAATTCTTCCATAATATCTAGTGCAAGTGATATACGACCTGGGCGATCCTGATGAAGAAATCCGACATAAGCATCTAATCCGACGGATTCTATCGCAGCTGCGACTTCTTTTGCTAATAACGAATAGGAAAAAGATAATAAAGCGTTCACTTTATCAAGTGGTGGTCTTCGATTCCTTCCCTTGAATACAAATGAATTCTTTTGTTGCAATATCATATCATTAAAAATTGAGAAATAATGAGAGGCTGCTTCTCCTTCATATCCACGTAATTCATCAAGTGATACTGCTTTCCCCACTCTATCGATTGAAGTAGCTAATGCACCTGAGACTCCTATGAACTTTGATTTATCAATTCTCAAAGTATAGTCACGGCTCATACGGTCAACAACGCTTTTACTATTGAATAACTTAGAAATCAGAATACTTTTTGCTATGGTTACACTTCTTGTTTCAGAATCTGATATACGATACTGTTCCTTTCTAAGTAACACATTACCTTTTGATTCTCCGACAACACGTGCTAAAAATCTACCATGTGGAGTCATAAATGTCATTGATATGTTATCAGATGCACACTTTCCTAATAAAGCTGGGCTTATCCCCTTATATCCAAAAGTTACAATACCTTCAATATTATGTAATGGCATGCGAAAATCATTCCCGTCTTCTCTCATGATTACTACATTTTCTCCATCTAAAGATAGATAACTCCCTGGAGATGTAACGTACAGCGTATTTAATAGTTTTCTCATACATTCTCTCCTCTCAACACATTTTCAAAGTACTGCATAACGTTACTTTCTTTATTTAATCTTGGAAGGCAGATATCTTTTAGAGAACATGCATTACATGATTTCGTACGCTTTACCTTAGGCGTATGACCTCGCTCGAACAATTGATGCATCTGAATAAAGCTTTCTCGAACCTTATCTCGATATTCCTGTGTAAATTCCACTTTCATTCGATGACGGATTTCATCATAATATAGATAACCATATGTCACTTCACAGACTAACATTTCCTCCAAACACATAGCTTGTGCACACAACTGTAAAATATCACTATCATTTTCTTTCGGTTTTCCACGTTTATATTCAATCGGAATAGGGATAAATCTTCCCTCATGTTGAAAGAGATTTATCCCGTCTTTATTCAGATGAAACTCGACCACATCACATTCTCCTGAACATCCTAGTTCTCTCGAAACAATTGGCATCGCTCTTGTAATTAATACATTCTTTCTTTTCTCATTAAATGTGCCATCATGAACATTTTCATGAATGATCTGTCCTTCCATTGTTCGATAGTTTTCATTCCATTGCTGTTCAATATGTATAAGAGCCCATTGACGTCTGCAAAAAGTGAAATGCTGCAACCCTGCTAACTGTAAAAAATCCTCTTCTTTATATTCCTTCATAGATTTCTGGCTTTAGTCCTT
>JAQXNU010000084.1 GCA_029098165.1 Clostridiales bacterium | reverse complement strand
TTCGCCTGAGCCTCATCTTTTGTAATTCGAAATGGAATAACTTTTGCTGGTGCTAGATTGCCAGATAAACGATCGGCTAATACAACAGGAGAACCACAGAAACTACAATTAGTCGCTGTGGTATCTCTTTCTGCAAGTATTATGGCGCCGCAATTATTACATTGATATTCGTGTACATCACTATCAGAAAATGTGCTTTTTGGTGTGTTTCTCTCACCGGTATATTCATAAGAACATTCGTCCTGAATATTGTTTGGATTAAACATATCGACATCAGGAGTGGCATCGTTGGAAATGTTGTTCGATTCAGACTTTGGAACCTGATCGATTGGCATTGTTTTACAGCAGCTAGGACATTTTAGCATCCCGCTGTCCACATCAAAGGAGAGATCACTGCCACAGTTCGGACATTTGTATTGAGTAACCATAATCTATTTGTACTCCTATTTGTTAAGACTTGCTTTTAGTGCTGCTAATTCATCGTCAATCTCAGTAGGTGATGCTTCATATTTACTTGCTAGATCATTAATGCTATTCTCAGGAGAGTTATTGAGAGCTGCCATAGCATTTGCCTCATCTAACTTCTTGTTTGCCATTTCTTCATATTTAGAAAAGCTAGCCATTGTATTGTTAGCGCTTGATACACTAGATCCCATCTTGTTAATACGTTCTTGGGTCTTGGCAACAGCAAGCTTACCTTTAATCATAGATTTACGGGACTCTAATTCGTTGATATCTTTCACTAACTTATCATGCATAGCTTTCATGTTAGTGGCATTTGTATGAGCTAAATTATAGCTTTCTGTTAAACCAGCAAGCTTATTCGTGTAAAGGGCTTTCTGCTCTAAGAACTTCTTAGCATCGGCATCATTACCTGCGTTTACGGCTTTGATTGCAAAAGTCTGCATACGTTCGATTTCAGCATTACATTCATCAAGTTCACGTTTTGCTCGCATATCTTCTGCCATAATAGCAGCTGTTTCGGCTTTTACTTTCCCTAAATCTTCATTTAAGTTTCTTAAACATTGATCGATCATTTTTTCTGGATTCTCCGCTTTGTCTAAAAGTGCATGAATATTAGAGGACATAATATCTTTGAAACGAGTTAAAATTCCCATGGTTAACTACCTCCATTAAATATGTAATTTATTGTTTGTAAATATTTACTATATATGTTTTGATTTTATAGTTCTTTTTGAGGAATGTCAAGCGATTTGTCGTAACGTTAGAGGTGGTTATTGTGCTTGACGTAAGACGATAAGGTACTATATAATCATAGGTAGATTTTCTTGATGACTATACATGGATAAATTGAGAGATAATAATAAAGATTAGATAATTCATATTTGCTAGCAGCAACTAGTGACTATGATAAATAAAGGAGTAAGTATGTGGATAGCAGATGGATGGAAAGATTATGAGGTGATCGATACCTCTAATAGTGAAAAGTTAGAGCGTTGGGGTAAATACCTCTTAGTAAGACCAGACCCACAGGTAATATGGATAACAGAAAAGAAAGAGATCGGCTGGAAAAAGAAGAATGCTCATTACCATAGAAGCAGCAAAGGTGGTGGTGAATGGGAATTTATCGATTTACCTAAGCAATGGCAGATTCACTATAAGGAGCTTACATTTAACTTACAGCCATTTAGTTTCAAGCATACTGGTTTATTCCCAGAACAGGCAGTAAACTGGGACTGGTTTGGCAATAAGATTCGTGAAGCAAAGAAAGCAAATCCGAATCGTGAGATTAAAGTGCTTAATTTATTTGCTTATACCGGAGGTGCTACGTTATCAGCTGCTAAAGCTGGGGCACATGTAACACATGTAGATGCATCAAAAGGTATGGTAACATGGGCAAAAGAGAATGCAGTGTCTTCTGGTTTAGGAGATGCTCCAATTCGTTATATCGTAGATGACTGTGTGAAGTTTGTAGAACGTGAAATCCGCCGTGGAAATCACTATGATGCCATCATTATGGATCCTCCGTCTTACGGTAGAGGTCCTAAGGGTGAGATCTGGAAGATTGAAGAGAACATTCATCCATTCGTTAAATTATGTACGCAAGTTCTATCCGACAAGCCATTATTCTACTTGATCAATTCTTATACAACTGGTTTGCAGCCTGCGGTACTTGCATATATGCTCGGAATTGAGATGCAGAAGAAGTATGGTGGTAAGATTACTGCTGACGAGATTGGTCTTCCAGTTACATCAAGTAAATTAGTATTACCTTGCGGTGCTTCAGGAAGATGGGAAGCATAATATTAAGGATGTGTCATCGATTTTAGATTTAAACCGGATATTTCAAAAGGGGCTATCGCACTAAGTTAAAGATGGTTCTTTAAAGCACAAGGGGGTGTCGCTTTAGCGATTTGAAAATCGCTAAACGGCACTTCCTTTTTTGTAGGAAGAGCGTAGTGCGCTTTTTGCTATTTATGGCATATATGCGTCTGACTATAATAAGTTCATTATCTTGAAATGGTATGATAATCATTAGTTACTCTCAATTAATTACTACTCCTGTAAAAAATCAAGATTTCTAAAAATTACAGGAAGAAACTATGTCGATATCTGTCAAGCTCATAATACTTTACATGTAAAAATAATAAAATCTTAATAATTACCTGTAATTATTTAGGTTCTACTTAACTTCTAAACACAATTCACGTGTAAATTTCTTATTTTTTTGAAATTTACACGTAATCATTCGTATCCATCCAAACCAAATAAATCAAATTTACATATAATTTTACTACTTTTCTTAAATTTACCCGTAATCATTCATATCCATCAAAATCTATCAAATCGCTAAGCGCTCTCATGTATTTTAAGAAACAAAATGTAACTTAGTGCCACAACTCCTTGTTTATAGTAGGCATAAAGTTGATCAACTAAACTATTAGCTGTTCGTAATTGGGCATAAGCGTAGGTTACTTATTCTATATGCCCAAAAGGACAAGCTTACAAGCTGTTATAGAGCATAGGAAGGCATAAAGTTGATCATTCAATAAAGCAAGTAATTCTTTCTAAACCACCCAAAATTAAGAAAGCATTCTTAATTATTAATATTTCTATTATATATAGGAAACAATAAGATTCTATTTTAAACAAAAACGTACTTTCTAATCGCTGTTATAGGGGTTAGACTGTTGAGGTCAACAGAATGGAAACGCGACTGATTTTTTGCTACTATATAATAAGAAGAAACAAATTTATGAGCTCAAAGAAATAATTATTCCTTATACAAATAATTAACAAAAAATATTTTGAAAAAAATCCTTGCAATTTGTTCTCATATACGATATAATCATTAATGTTGTGACGTTGATAGCGTAGAAACGTGAGGTTGCTGTGCTGAAAGGTGCAGGTTTTCCGTGGAGCGAATGTCAAGTTATGAAACTGGCGACAAGTCACTGTACAAATTAAGAGTTCTGCATAAGGCAGATAAACCGTGTTGAAACAAAAGCTTAAGGCAGGTTAAACGTACTAAGTGCGTACCAAGTTAGGGTAAACCCGTAGACTTGGATATTTATTTCTGGCAAGCATGATACACACGGGTGAGTGTACAGTCACCACTTGTCGTACTGAAGTAAAGTGCGAAAAGGAGGCGGCTTTTTTTATGGCAAATCAAGTTATGAGAATTACTCTCAAAGCATATGATCATCATTTAATCGATGCATCTGCAGGAAAAATTATCGAAACTGTAAAGAAAACAGGATCTAAGGTGAGTGGACCAGTTCCATTGCCTACTAAGAAAGAGGTTATCACAATTCTTAGAGCGGTACACAAGTACAAAGATTCTAGAGAACAGTTCGAGCAGAGAACACATAAGAGATTAATCGATATCATTGCTCCAACACAGAAAACTGTTGATGCATTATCTAGATTAGAAATGCCAGCAGGTGTGTACATTGATATCAAAATGAAAACTAAATAGTTTTAACTGAATAGTATTCACTTTAATATCACTAACAAATTTAATAATAATCCTTAGGGTTTATATAATAGGGAAACTTCCATATAGGCCATCTAGGATGATTATGCAAGCAGCATAATCCGCTGTAGATTAATAGGAGGTAACAGTAATGAAAAAAGCTATCTTAGCTAAGAAGATCGGTATGACTCAGATCTTCAATGAAAATGGAGTATTAACTCCAGTTACAGTATTGCAGGCTGGTCCTTGTGCAGTTACTCAGGTTAAAACTGTAGAAAACGATGGATACGCAGCAGTACAGGTTGGTTTTGATGACATCAGAGAAACACTTGTTAACAAACCACAGAAGGGACACTTTGCAAAAGCAGGTGTTGAGAATAAGAGATTTCTTAAAGAGTTTAAGTTTGATAATGCTGAGGAATATCAGGTAGGACAGGAAATCAAAGCTGATATCTTTGAGGCTGGTGACAAGATTGATGTAACAGCTACTTCAAAAGGTAAAGGTTTCCAAGGTGCTATTAAGAGACATGGACAGTCTAGAGGACCTATGGGCCATGGTTCTAAGTTCCACAGACATGCAGGTTCAAACGGTGCTTGTTCTGATCCTTCGAAGGTATTCAAGGGTAAACAGATGCCAGGACAGATGGGTAACGTTCAGGTGACAATCCAGAATTTAGAGGTTGTTAGAGTTGATGCTGAAAACAATGTGATTCTTGTAAAGGGAGCAGTTCCTGGACCAAAGAAATCATTAATCGTATTAAAAGAATCAGTAAAGGCAATGTAGTGCTTAAGGAAGGAG
>JAQXNU010000083.1 GCA_029098165.1 Clostridiales bacterium | reverse complement strand
TAATATCTCCGCTTTCAACACCATCTAATAGCAACTCAAGATTAGCCGTAAAATTAACATCCACAATTGTTGCGAAAGCCTGCTTCATTATGTTATTGACACTTTCTCCTAACTCTGTAACATATATATTCTTATTTTCCTTAATAACATATCTTCTTGCAAGAATTGTTGTAATAGTTGGGGCATAAGTACTTGGTCTTCCTATTCCAAGCTCTTCAAGAGTCTTAACAAGTGATGCCTCTGTAAAATGTGCAGGTGGCTGGGTAAAATGCTGTGTCTCATCCATCGAAACTAGTGTCACCTTTTTATCTTTATCTATAGAAACCGAAAAATTATTATTATTCTTATTGTCATCTCCATCCGAATATACAGACATAAATCCTTCAAACTTAATCTTAGAACCTGATGCACTGAACCTATATCCGTTGGCATCAATCTTAATTGATGTTGTCTCATAAACAGCTGGCTGCATTCTGCTTGCAACAAATCTTCTCCATATAAGCTGGTACAATCTAAATTGATCTCTGGCAAGTGACTCTTTTACAACTGCCGGTGATAAATCCATATATGTTGGTCTGATAGCCTCATGGGCATCCTGAATCTTTTTACCGGAATCCTTATTAACATCCTCCGTTACAACAAATTGCTCACCATATTCTTTTGCAATATATTTCTTCACATTAGTATCTGCTTCATCAGAAACTCTGGTAGAATCAGTTCTAAGATATGAAATAAGACCAACTGTTCCATGCCCCTTCACATCAACACCTTCATATAACTGCTGAGCAAGACGCATTGTCTTTTGAGTTGAGAAATTTAAGCTCTTTGCCGCTTCCTGCTGCAAAGTACTAGTTGTAAATGGCAATGGTGCTTTTTTCTGACGCTCCCCATTTTTAACTTCTGTAATCTTGAACGTAGCATTTTTACATTGATCTATAATCTGCTCTACTTCATCTCTAGAAGAAATTGTCATCTTTTTCTCTGTTGTACCATAGAACTTTGCAAGTAGCGACTTCTTTTCGCCTTTCATTGCAAATTCAGCATCTAAATGCCAATATTCCTGAGGTAAGAAAGCATTGATTTCCTCCTCACGATCACAGATGATACGCAATGCAACAGACTGAACACGACCAGCACTAAGACCACGTTTTACTTTTGCCCATAGTAATGGACTGATTTTGTAACCAACCATACGGTCTAACATTCTTCTTGCCTGCTGTGAATCTACAAGATTCATATCAATCTGTCTTGCTTCTTTTATCGAATTTTTAATTGCATTTTTCGTAATTTCATTAAATGTAATACGATTTGCACTTTTTTCATCTAATTTTAAAGTATTTGCCAAATGCCAGGAGATTGCTTCTCCTTCACGATCGGGGTCAGTTGCGAGATACACTTTATCAGCCTTTTTCACCTCTTTACGAAGTTTTGCCAATAAGTCTCCCTTTCCGCGGATTGTTATATATTTTGGCTCAAATCCATGTTCAATATCGATTCCCATCTGACTCTTTGGTAAATCACGCACATGCCCATTTGAAGCAAGAACTTCATAATTCGCCCCCAAAAACTTCTTAATTGTCTTTGCTTTTGCAGGTGATTCCACTATCACTAAATATTTTGGCATCGTTTTCTCCCCTCATATGTTTCGGATTTAAACTCTGATTATCATATACTATTTTTTTTCGTATGACAAGTATAAAAATAATAAAAATAAAATTTTTGGTAATTTTTTCTTATTGAGAGTGTTTTTTCTCCCAAAAAATATCTATTTGAATGAGTATCTTCTATTATAATTGTTTGGTATTAACAAATCTTATACATTTCAATACTATAATATATGTTTCCGTTCATTTCATACATAAAATTTATTTCCAAACCAATATTTTTTTCTTTATTCTTGTATCTACAAACATCTTTGTATCGTGTTTTTATTCTAAAGCACTTATGTTATAATGTTATCATATTATGCTTTCCAGATGATTAACTCACATTTAGGAGGAAACTATTTATGTCAGACAATTTACGACATACCGATTATCAACAGAGTAATTATCGCAGTATTGCACTGTTTCTATTCTTTTCCTTTTTCATTCCTCTCATTTGCATTATCTTACTAGAAACATGCCCAGTATTTCATTCTGGTATTAGTAATCTAATTCTTTTTGGTATTGAAGGAACTTCTCCTTTTCTTGCTGTTTTCATCGTCTTATGGATACAAGGTGGTCGAAAAAAAGTCCAGTTAGAACTACATAAAAAATATTTCAATAACTTATCCATAAAATATGTCTTTTTAGCTATCGTTATTCCACTATTAATCCTTACTTTAGCTAAACTGACGATTCTCTGCATGTATCCGAAGGAATCGTTTCTTCATCCGATCACCATGAAGAAACTCTTAATCATTAGTTGGGCTCTGATCGCAGAAGAGCTCGGATGGCGAGGTTTCTTACAAGAAAAACTTGATTCCATCCTGCCAACAGTGCTTGTTCCATTCACTGTCGGCATCATATGGGCCATGTGGCATTACCATTTCATTCTTTCCGGCTCAATGTCCATTCCACTCCTTGCTTTCTTGTTTGGATGCATCTTTGAAAGCTACGGATATTATGCCATAACAAGACTATCGAAAGGCAATATCATTCCTGCGAGTCTTTGGCACTTTACCGGGAACCTATTTTTTAACCTATATCGCTTTGATCCATCTTGGAATCATGGAGACACTACGATGTATTGGATTACTACACTGTTTTACTCTCTAAGTATCATGATATTTCTATTTACAAAGAAACGATTTCATAAATAGTTTCTTCGCTACCAATTGATAATTATATAGTCACAAAAAAATCGCTTAGCCCTCACGATCTAAGCGATTTTTCTTTTATGAATGTGTTACAGCCACTTTGAGTCTATATTCGAATCGTATAATAATTCTTGGCGATCTGTTTCACTACATTTTTCATCTCAAGACTTAATAAAACTTCTGCTGCCTGTCCCATCTCAAGATGTGTCTTTTCTAAAATGCGACCAATATACAATGGTTCTAATGATAACTGTTCATACACTACTTTTTCTTTCTCCGTTAACTTCCCTGATATTGCTTTCTTCTTTTCATCCAGAGTCTTATCTTCTTCCTCACTTTCTATATGTAAATATTTCAGGATGTCTTTCGGCTGACAAACAACCTGTGCTCCCATCTGTGCAAGCCGATTACAGCCAACCGATAATTCATCCGTAATCCTTCCTGGAACGATAAAGATTTCTTTTCCTAACTCCAGTCCTTGATCTACTGTAATAAATGACCCACTTCTCTCTCTTGCCTCAATGACTAATATTGCATCACTTATTCCTGCAATCAAGCGATTTCTTCTTGGAAAATAGCCTGCTAATGGTTTTCTACGCAATCCATATTCCGATAGAATTCCGCCTTCTGTTTCCATCCGATGATATAAAGAAGCATTCGTCTTCGGATAACAAACATCTATTCCAGAACCGAGGATTCCTAACGTATAGCCTTTTCCCTGCAATGCTCCCATGTGACCATAACCATCGATTCCCATAGCAAGTCCACTAATGATCTGCACACCCGCTTTCGCCAGTTCCTTTGCAAAGTAAATTGCTACTTCTTTCCCATAATTCGTACAATTTCTAGCGCCAACAATAGCAACCGATGGACCATCTGGTTTTGGTAGTTTTCCCTTCAGGTAGAAAGCATAAGGCGAATCATAAACTTGCCGAAACTTAGTAGGATATTCTTCATCTTCCTGTATGATATAGCGAACGTTTGCTTTAGCAAGACACTCATAAACACGGCGAATCTCGCCTTCTTCATGAACAGCACTAAGGTATTCCACATCTTTGTCCGATAAGGAACAAATCTGTCTTAATGCATCTTCCTTTGCAGTAAATATCGCCTCTACATCGCCAAAATAATCGAGCAGGTCTTGTATCTTTTGATATCCAATTCCATTAATATTACATAACCAAAACCATAATTCATGTCTATCGAGCAATTAACTCAGCTCCTTCCGCCCAATATTTTTGTTCAAAGCTTCGATAACAGATTGCTTCACTTAAATGCTTTGTCTTTATCTGTTCGGACTCTTCTAGATCAGCGATCGTCCGAGCTACCTTTAAAATTCTATGAAATCCTCGGGAACTTAATTGCAACCTCTCATATGCAGCCTCCATCAATTCCTTCGCTTCCACTTCGAGAATACAGTATTTTGCAATTTTCTTCGGTGTCAATTGGGAGTTATAGAGGAACCCTTCTTTTTCATACCGTTTCAGCTGTACTCTTCTTGCTGCTAGAATCCTTTCACGTATTTCCTTCGAACTTTCTGCACTTTGATTGCTCTGTAATTCTTTATAATCAATTGGCGCACTCTCAATAAATACATCAATTCGGTCTAACAGTGGTCCTGAGATATGACTTAGATATCGATGAATCTGTAGGTAAGAACAATGACAACGTAAACGATTTGGATAATAGCCACATTTACAAGGATTCATAGAAGCAACTAATTGAAAGTTCGCTGGATATTGAAAGCATCCATTGAGACGGCTAATTGTAACTGAGCGTTCTTCAAGGGGCTGTCGAAGCAATTCTAAGGTTCGCATATCAAACTCGGGTAATTCATCCAAAAATAGAACCCCATTGGTTGCCAAGCTGATTTCTCCTGGCTGCGGATATTTGCCACCACCTACTAATGCTGTCTTGGTAATCGAATGATGAGGAACACGAAACGGACGATTTAAAACTAGGGATTGATTTTCCTTCATGCACCCAGCTACACTACAAACTTTTGTCAATTCCATACTCTCTTCAAATGATAATTCTGGCATAATCGTAGGAATACGTTTCGCCAGCATGGTTTTTCCAGTCCCTGGGCTTCCAATCATCAGTAAGTGATGCATGCCTGCAACTGCGACTTCAATCGCACGCTTAGCGCTCTCTTGACCGGCCACCTCAGAAAAATCCACATCATAGCTTTTATCAATACTTTCTTCAAATAGCCGAGTTACATCCACATACTCTGGCTGTATCTCAACAGCTTCAAGTAAATATAAAAATGTTTCTTTTAAGCTTGAGACTCCAATAATATCAATCCCCTGAACGACTGCTCCTTCTCTTGCATTCTCTTTTGGCAAAATACATCGAACAAACCCCTGCTCTTTTGCAGCGGCTACAATTGGAAGAACACCATTCACTCGATTTAACTTTGCATCAAGACTAAGTTCTCCTATAAATAATGTTTTTTCAAGAAAATCTTCTGGAATGTGACCCGATGAGGTCAGAATAGAAATTGCGATAGCCAGATCAAATGCGGTTCCTTCTTTTCTTACATCTGCTGGCGATAGATTAATTGTAATTCTTTTGGGTGGTAAATGAAATTCTGAATTCTTTATAGCAACCCGTACTCTCTCTTTTGCTTCTTTAACTTCAGCTCCTAGTAAACCAACTAATTCAATACCGGGTAATCCATCGCTGACATCTGCTTCAACCTGAACGATCAGTGCGTGGATTCCTTCGACTGTTGCGCTGTATGCTTTGCTAAACATAGCACATCCTTTCCTCTCCAAGAAAAGACTATACTTGAATTATACGGGGTTTCAACTCAAAAGTCTAGATAAGTTTACTGAAACGTCATTTTGCACAAATTTGGTTATAAAAAATGTATGGGCTGTGAAAAAACAGCAAAAAACGAGGAGAGAGGTAGGGAATCACATTCGAATTTGGCTGCCTTTCCCTTCGGCCGGACTAAGTCAAATTCGAATGTGATTCCCTACCTCTCACGCTCTCTCTTTTGCTGTTTTTTCACAGCTTCTTTATTCCGTTTATAATAGCTTCTTTGAAATCCTTTATATGCTACAGATTCCAGGATATTTCGCTACCGTTGGCTGTTTTTTTGACAATTAGCTTGCGGTCGATTTGTTCCTTTAGTTCGGTTACGTGGGAGATAATGCCGACAAGGCGACGGTCTCCTGCTAGATCATTTAAGATGGAGATCGCTTGGCTTCGAGATTCTTCATCAAGAGAGCCGAATCCTTCATCGATGAACATTGTATCAAGATGGATTTTTCCTGCAGTGTTCTGCATTACATCAGCCATTCCTAATGCCATAGATAATGCAGCCATGAAGGATTCCCCGCCAGATAATGTTTTGACATCTCTTGTTTTATCGCTTACCAGACTATAAACATCAAGGTTCAAACCAACTTCTCCTTGCTTGCCAAGATCTTTAAAATCACGACACTGTAGGATGAATTTATTCGATGACATCACAACTAAACGTTTATTTGCTTCATGAATGATGTTTTTAAAGTAACGTCTTTGGATATACGTCTGGAAGTCAAGCCCCGCCATACCAGCTAGCTTACCGTTTGCTGTTTTATCTAATCGACTCATGCACTCATAATCTTCTCGAATCTTTTTTCGGACTTTCATCGCTTCTTTTGTATTGCGATATGAATTCTCATTATTCTGGATGATTGCATAGTATTCCTTGTTTTTTTTATCAAACTGTTTTAGATCATCTTCTAATTTTGCTCGTTTCTCCACAAATACGGTAAGTTCCACTTTCTCCTTCCCTGTGGTCTGTTCCTTATAAACTTGAATTTGAGCCTGATGTTTGGAAACTTGAAGTTCATACTGCTTGCATTCTTCTTCCCAACTTTTGATCATATTCTCCGATGTCTTATGACGCTTATAGGTTTCTTCATTATCAAATCCAAACTTAGTAATTGCCTGTTGGTACTCACCTTCAAACTGCTTACAATCCTTTTGCTGCAAGGATTCTTCTTCCTTAGCATTCTTCAGCTCACCGATTACTTTCTGGTAATTTTCATAAATTTTTTGGTATTGATCCTCCGCCAATTTTTTATCATTTTCTAACCTCTTTACATGCTCCTGATTGGAAACTAGTGTCTTTTTAGCAATCGTAACATTCTCATAAGGTAATCCTTCTTTTAACAAAATCTCTTCTTTACTTAATGTTCCCACTAACAACTGAGTTTCATTCCAATTCTTCTTATACTCTTCTAGTTTCTTTGTACAAGTTTCTAAAGTATTCGATTGTTGTACCAGCTCCGCCTGATTCTTTTGATATGCTTGCTGTTTTAGTTTTTCCGCATCCAATTGTGCTTTCACAATTTTGCCTTGTTCGATTCGATCTTTGCGGTTAGCAACTAATTGATCCATGCAGCTTTTTGTAAATTCAAAGTTTTCACCAACAACTCGACGGCCATTATCATATAGCATGCTACGCTTTGCTTCAAACTTCTGATTTGCAAGAGCCAACTTATCACTTTCCTTAGCCTTTGTCTCATCTGCAGCATCGCGTTCTTTTTTTGCTTCATTTACGACAAGCTGTGTTACCGCCTCAGTCGAACATACAGCAAGCTTCGGGTGAACCGTAGAACCGCACACTGGACATGCCTGTCCTTCTTTTAAATCCGCAGCGATGATTCCGACCTGTTCCAGTATGAATTTTTCATTGAGTTGTTCGTAGGCAGCACTCTTTTCCTGATAAAAGGTTAACGCCTTCTGTGTCGACTGTTTACAAGTTTCCACCTCTTTCGCTAACTTATCTAAATCTGCTGCCATCGCAATCACTGTTTGTAAATCGTTATACTGTTGGCCCAGTTCTTTTAACTGTTGTTCCAACTTAACTACATTGGTAGCACTATCTTTTTGTAGTTCTATCTGCTCATTAAGTTCCACAATTCTCTTTTTTAACGTTTCTAGAGCAAGAGTCTCCTGTTCCACCATTCTCTGATTTTCTGCACTTTTCGCCTTTGCTCCTACTAATTCCTTTTGTTTTTCAAGAAGCTTATCATATTTAGGAAGGCAATCGGTTAATCTTGTGATCGTAGCCTGAAGCAGTGGTAACTGTTGTTCATACGCTAGATCCTTTTCTTTCTTCGTTTCTAATAAGGAAGCCGTTTGCTGTTCTAATTGGCTAGCGTATTTCATCAATTGCTCTAACTGTTGTTTCTTCGCTGCAAGAGATTGAAGAACTTTTACATAGATCATTTCTTTCGTAGCAACTTGTGCCGCATTACGAGCAAGGCTAATCTCTTCTTTTCTCTTTTGAATTTCTGGGGCTTGTTCCATCAGTCCCTGCAACTGTTTTTCTAATTTATCTAACTCATCAAATAAACGATTGATCTCATTTCCTTTATGAATCTGTTCCTTAACGCCTTCGAGTTCTTCCGAAATTGTTTCGGCATTCTTCTTTAATTCGTTCTCTTTCTTCTTAACTTCATCGGTAATCTGCTTTAAAAGTTCCAACACTTCGTCAGGATTCGTCTCCGAGAACTTACCTTTTAATGTCCATTCCTCGAGATACTCGCTATCTTCACATAAGGAAACATTCTCTAGTTGGAAACTGATCTCTCGTTGGTTATCACACAGTTTCCCATATAGCGCTTTCGCACGGTCACTTAATTCCTTCTGAACTCTCCAATAAATACGAGTATCAAAGATTTTTGCAAATATCTCTTTTCGTTCCTTGGACGAAGCAACAAGAAGTTTCATGAACTCCCCTTGAGCAATCATTGCAATCTGCGTAAACTGGTTCACATCTAACCCAATGATATCAACGATCTTCTGGTTTGTCTCTTTCACCTTTCCTACGAATGGTCTACCATCTGGCATGATCAGCTCAACTGCTGCCATTTCCTGTGTAGTCGTATACTCACCATCCTTATTCTTACGTTTGCTTCGACGTAAAAAATTCGGATTACGGCGAATTTTATAGATTTCTCCATTATAAATAAATGTTAATTCGACATAAGTAAATGTATCATCATCTGCATACTCGCTACGCATCATATCGCCATCACGTTTGCCACCGCTTGTCTCATCGTAAAGCGCATATGTTATTGCATCAAAGATCGTAGTCTTGCCTGCCCCCGTATCTCCCGTGATCAGGAAAATACCCTGATTTACTTTTTCAAAATCAATTTCTACAACGCCTGCATATGAACCAAATGCAGACATGACAACTTTCAAAGGTTTCATCCTAATCCTCCTCTCTACTTACCCCAATAATGGAAGCCATGATTTCTTCTTCCGTTTGCGACATTGGACACTGAAGCATCTCTTGATAAAACTCTGTAAATGCCATAAATGGATCTAATACACTTGCTTCTCCATTTACCTCATTGATACGTGCCTGAGTTCTCTTGTTATCGACCATTAACTCTAGAATATTATCGTATTTTTCTTCTAACTGGTCTTTCGGTTTGTACGGATCAACCTCATCGGTAATCGTAACACTGATAAAATCATGACAGTTTTCCTCGGTTGCTCGATCTAGTATTTCTTGCAATAATCCTCGTTCCTTGCGCACATCTTGCATTGCATGTAATGGAATCGTCTCAATCTCAGGATCGGTTCCTTTTTCACCGAAAGTAACCACTGTAATGGATTTATGGTGATTCTCCTCACTCACGGAATATTTTAACGGTGTTCCACAATAGCGGATCGTTGGTTTTAATACGCATTGAGGTTTATGAATATGTCCTAATGCAACATAATCAAACTTTTCTACTAAAGAAGCATCTACACTGTCCAATCCCCCGACCGTGATTGAAGCCTGTTCTGAATCTGATGTCTCTGGAGCCTGTCCTCCATTGACATAAAATTGGTGAGATAACAGACAGTTTCTTTGACTGTAATCAATCTCTTCCCTACTCAGCAACGCCTCAATCGCACTATGATAGGACGTTACTACTCCTTCCTCAAATAGATGGCGAACATATCCTGGCTTCACAAATGGAAGTAAATAAAAGTTCACATCACCAAACTCATCCTTGAATGTTATCTTTCGAATATGCTCATCCTCTTCTTGTGGTGGCATTACTGAGATATAAATCTGATGTTTTTCCATAAATGAGCTTGCATATCGCAAGCGTTCTGCTGAATCATGATTTCCTGCAATGATTAGTACAGGGATTGCCGGCTTAATATCCGCTAACTGATTTAAAAATTCATCAAATACCGTATATGCTTCTGCCGATGGAACCGATTTATCAAAGACATCCCCTGCAATCAAGATTACATCCGGACGAACCGTCTTCGCCTGTTCAACAATCTGTGATAGGATTGCCTCCTGATTTTTTCTTAAACTATAACTATGCAATTGCTTTCCAATATGCAGATCCGATAAGTGAAATATCTTCATTCCCTTTGCCTCCCCACGTTTCTATATTTAGTATCGTTATAACAATAATCGTATTAATTGTTTTTGCATAGATAAAATGCCTTTATCCGTATTCTCGCTTCCTTTGCGAGTTTGAACACAAGGAACGAATCTGGTGCGTTCCAGGAAGTAAGACTTTTTCTGTAAAATTTCTCTTGAGGCATATACTAAAAAATCTTTGTGTGTGCCTCAAATATTACAAGTTTGTTAGATTTTAAGGCTATTTTGAGCCATTTTTTTCTATATGCCTCATCTAGCATTTCCCATGCGTAGATTCGATCTATTCACTGTTCATTCATTATATAGCGACAAATAATTAAATTCCAAGTCAAAAGTACATTCAGCCATCCCAGCACCTTAAGCTTGTATTTCTTTCTATAGTAATATACTAACATATTAATACTCATTAATCATTATCAAGAACTTAGAAAATGCATAAAATGTACTTCTCACACTCTCGAAGCAGTCGATTTGAAGAAGAGACATAATCTCATTTTCTTCTTTTCTCATTATTTGCGGAAATAAGATTAATCTTTAGCAAGCTTCAAGGCGATAGCGAATATTCTCTCGTTCTTCCATAATGAGAATTTAGGCCAGTTGCGTATTTATATCAAAGTATTGCTATCTGGGCCTATACACCTAAATTCCGGGCCCAGGGTACAAAATAATGGCTAGTTGGTTCCAAAACAGGCTTCTCATAACATCCATGTCCAAAATAAAAGAGGGTGTTGCTTTAGCAATGACAAGATTTGCTAAAGTGACACCCTCTTTTACTTTAAGAAGCCATCATTAACCTAGTACGACAGCCCCTCTTACTATAACTTCATAGTACAAGAGAATCTCATGCACTGTGAACATTTTCTTATCATATTAATTGTATTGTTTATCGAATGAAATTTGTAAACTCTCTTGGATATTGTTCTGGTACCGGAATCGTATCCTTGGTGGATTCTTTCATTTTTAGAAGCCATGCCATGTTTCTTGCCATATTAGCGATAACACTGATTCCTTCTTTGTCTTCGAGTACCTGACCTGGTGTCGCTCCGTGGAGAACATTCCAGTAATAAGATGGAGCGATGATCATCTCTGAGATTAAGAAATACTTCTGAAGATCATCTACGGTAGTCATATCGCCTCCACGTCTAGAAACTGCCAAGGCTGCTGCAACTTTGTGTCTCATTCTTCCCTTACTTTGATAGAAGCAACGGTCTAAGAATGATTTTAACGTACCATTCACACCCGCATAATATACTGGACTTCCTAAAATAACACCATCTGCTGCATATAACTTAGCACATGTTTCATTATAGAATTCATCCGCGAATGCACACTGACCCGTCTTTTTGCAAGCTCCACAGCCACGACATCCCATGATCTCTTTATTTCCTAACTGTACAATCTCAACTTCAATTCCATTGGCTTCTAACTCCTGTTTTGCTACACACAGAGCGGTGTATGTATTGCCCTTCTCATGAGGACTTCCATTAATTGCAATAACCTTCATCTAACTACCTCCTATACAAGAGGAATGACCGTTACATTCTCTTGCTTCATTTAATATATATAATCTTACGATTAC
Source organism: Clostridiales bacterium (assembly GCA_029098165.1). Lineage (GTDB taxonomy): Bacteria > Bacillota > Clostridia > Lachnospirales > Lachnospiraceae > Lachnoclostridium. Next base: position 8,792 of record JAQXNU010000083.1, on the reverse strand, counting down.
ATTCCCTAAAATATTCAAAATGGAGCTGTTTCCCCAAGAAGAAATAGCCCCGTCTTTTTAATTCTCATGATCTAAAATTTTCTTTAATTCGTTCATAAATGTATTAACATCCTTAAATTCTCGATAAACGGATGCGAAACGCACATATGCAACTGGATCTAAACCTTTTAATTTATCCATAACAATTTCACCAATTTTAAAACTTGGTATCTCTTTTTCTTCCATATTGAAGATGACATTCTCAACTTCATCTACCAACGTATTAATCTGGTCAACTGATATCGGTCTTTTATGACAAGAACGAAATACGCCTGCTTCAATCTTTGATCTATCATACGGCTCTCGATTGTTATCTTTTTTAATAACTACCAATGGAATCGTCTCCACTTTTTCATAAGTAGTAAAACGTTTTAAACACTCATCACACTGACGGCGACGACGGATCGAACTATTGTCATCTGCCGGTCTGGAATCTATTACTCTTGTGTTCTCCTTTCCACAAAATGGACACTTCATTATTTAACCTCCTACGTATAATATCTCACGTTATCCTTATTTAGTATTATATTGAATTAATTATCACAGGTCAAGCATATCTTGTGGTTTTCAGAAGTTTTAAGCATCGATTAATCATCTTTTTGTATTTTTATCATACGATAAAGTAAATAATGTAAATGGTGTTGCTATGAGAATATGCGAATTACGTCAAAAAGAAGTAATCAACTGTCGTGACTGCGAACGGCTTGGCTTTGTTGGAGATGTCGACTTTAATATCCAGAACGGCTGTCTGGAATTCCTCATAGTTCCTGGTCCTTGTAAAATCTGGGGTATTTTAGGACGCGATCAGGAATATGTAATTCCATGGCGTGCCATTCGACAAATTGGACCAGATGTCATTCTCGTAGATATCGATCCAACAGAATGTTTCCAAAAAGTCGTATTTTAAATAAATACTACGGTACATTTTCATTTACAATCGAACAAACATTCTGTATAATTAAGATTAGAGAAACAAGGAAAGTTCGTTTTCGCAAACTTACCCTTAACGTAATGAAGAGAAAGGAAGTAAGCCACTTACTGACTTAATAAAAATCATATGGAAACAAAAAGAATTATTTTTCACGTTGATGTGAATAGTGCCTTTTTAAGTTGGGAATCTTCGAATCGACTATCACTGGATGCGAATGCAATTGATCTACGTACCATCAATTCTGTCATCGGCGGTGATAGTAGCAGTCGTCATGGGATTGTTCTTGCAAAGTCTACGTCTGCTAAAAAATATGGCATTGTAACTGGAGAGCCACTCAGCCAGGCAAAAAACAAATGTCCTGACTTGGTCATAGTACCTCCGAACTTTGAGATTTATAATCGATGTTCTTCCCAATTAATTCAACTATTATATGAATATACACCTACGCTTTATCAATTTAGCATTGACGAAGCGTTTCTTGATATGTCCGAAACTTGGCATTTATTCGGACAAACTCCTGTCGATGTTGCAAATAAATTACGATGTCGGATTCAACAGGAACTAGGTTTTACTGTAAATATCGGAATTGCACCGAATAAACTATTGGCAAAGATGGCATCGGATTTTAAAAAGCCTAATCTATGCCATACACTATTTTATGATGAGATACCAACCAAGATGTGGCCTTTGCCAGTTGAAGAGCTCTTTTTTGTCGGTCCTTCTGCAGCCAACCGCTTTCATACACTCGGAATCCATACCATTTATGATCTAGCACACAGCGATCTTATGATGCTAAAACACCACATTGGTGGTAAATATGCCGAATTCATTCATGCTTATGCCAATGGAATAGACGATGAGCCAGTGGAAGTCGAAGAAGAAAAGAGCAAAGGATGTGGTAATAGTACGACACTTGCGAAAGATGTCTGTGATGCTGACTCCGCACATCAGGTGTTACTTGCCTTAAGTGAAACCGTTGGTTTTCGCTTACGCAAAGCAAATATCAGCTGCAGCTGTATTACTGTTGAAATCAAATATGCGGATTTCCACAAAAAATCACATCAGATGACCTTATCTGATGTGACCAATTCAACGTATGCAATTTACGAAGCTGCCTGTCATTTATTTGATGAGTTTTGGGACAAGTCACCGATTCGACTGCTTGGCGTTAGAGCTACAAAACTTGACGAGAATGAGTATTCTCAGCTTTCTCTTTTTCAGACTGAGAAATCAGAAAAACTCACAAAACTTGACGCAGCAATTGACTCCATTCGTAATAAATTCGGTACCGACTCTGTCAAACGCGCAAGTTTCTTAAAAGAAGATGCCGTCTGTAATCATCGACTTGGTAAACCTGGTAAGTAAGTTTAAAAGGACGAGCTGTATTTGGAGCCTAACCAGTTCGCCTCTTACTTATCTGGTTTGCACCTCTTACATGGTTCATATCCATCTTTCATTATTTCCTCTGCTGTTCCTTGATACTCACTATAATTCTTTTTCGCGATTGTTTTCACACTGCTACAATCGGTTCGATGAAACTTCTTAGTGTTTTTATTTAATACAAAAGTTTCTTTCTTAATTGTTTCTTTGTTGGATTCTTTTTTATCCGAGTCTTTTTTCGTAGATTTTTTCGTATCCTTATTTTTGTTATCTACTGTCTGCCCCTGATCTGAAGCCAGTTTGCTACTTCCATTCGCATAATCAATTGTAACACCGGGCTGCACATTATAACAGTAGATACAGAATGAGATGCCATCTCCCTCATCCTCAACGGAATATGCTTCCATTAAGACTCCACTTGCTAACAAATTGTCACCTTCGAAAATAGGAGTAACACGATATAGGACATGATTCTTAGTTTCTTTTACATAATCCGCAACCATATTCTCAAATGGTAGCATTCCCTCGACATTCATATATCGCGTTCCAGTAATCAGGTTTTTCTTATTTGCATTCTCCGCCGATAGCTGATATCCGATTAGGTGGCATCGATTATATAGATATTTGCCATCCACACAGTCATATTTCACTGTATGCCATCCAGTTGGTTTTACGGAACCGATCTTACCGCGTTCCTTCGTTGGCATAATTTCAGTGCAAATATTCGCATAAGTAACTCCACAACGTTTTAATCGGTCTAATTTACTATACTTTTCAAACGCTTTGGTTGTATAATCGGATCTACTAAAAAAGGGTTTGTTGTCATTTACGACAGTATAAGGCTGATCCGAATACTGTGGAATATCCTGAATGTTAAACTGACTTTTGGATGTCTTACTCTTATCTGTACTTGCATATACCACATTATCATTTTGTGACTGAAGTACTTGAATTATGGTATCAACACTTCCAACGGTAAGAATGACAAGTAAAAATAAGAATAGTATTCTAAACCTATTTTTCATAGACCAAAACCTCCTTGCTGATGATTGGATGAGATTTTCCCTGAAACTCAGAAACTGCGAGTCGTTTCCATTCTGGCTGGCTTAAATCAAGATCGAACTTCATATCCGCAGGGTAGATTCGATTCCAACGATATACGATGATTTTCTCTATACGATCCAAATACTTAGAAAGAAACTGATTCTCCACAAAACAGTACTCTCCTAGTTGCGCCAACTCAAGAAATTGTTCATGAACAATCATATTATCATATGAAGTGTCTTTAAATTGTTTTAACGAATACTCATTCATCCATAACTTATTCGGTGTTATCTGATCAATCAAATCCTTTCGAAGACATTCATCCATACTTTGTCTTCTATGGTTAAACATCATTCCTTGTTGATCATCTAGACAGACTATTGGTATCATCGTTATCATCCTCCAATCATCTACTATTATCCATTATACCACTCTATGCATAATTTGTTAATAATTATCGCATTTTGTCTTTTCAAGCAAAAAGTAGATACAAAAAGCTGTGAAAAATGAATAACGTTTCGTTAACACTTTTCACAGCCCCATTCTAAACTTCTATTGTAGTTTATTCTTTTATGCTTCCTGGTATACCTTTTCAATAAAGCTCTTTGAAATCATTGCATTTTCTGGTATAGAATCCTCTAACGTCATATGGATAAATGGTTTCTTCTCCTTAGCAAGTTTCATCAAATGAGAAAGATGAAGTTCTCCTTCCCCTACCGTGACAGGACGTGAGATGATTTGATTATCTTTTACGATGAAATCCTTGATATGTATGACATCAATTTCTTCTCCAACTAAATCAAACGCTTCATCCATAATTTCATCCTGATACTTGTAATTATCGATGGACATTGTATTCGTAATATCAAAAATTACTCGAAGGTTCGGTGAACTGATTGCATCCAATACTTTACGCGTTCTCTTAATATCACACATAATGTGTTTATATACTGGTTCAATTCCGACGATTACACCCATCTTTTCTGCGTAATCTACTACTGGTTTCAGATTCTTAATAAAAATATTTAAAGCTTCCTCAGAATGGTTGGCAGGTTCATATTTATATTCCACATTCACCGCACCTGTTTCTGTTCCTACCATTCCACAACCTAACAAAGAGGCAAATCGTATATGAGCTTCATAGTTCTTGGTGATCTGAGCTAACTGTGCTGGGTCTGGATTTGCAAGATTTAGATAACATCCTAACACTGCAATATCGACATTGTTTCTTGTAAACACCTCTTTGATGTACATCGCCATCCCTGGAGTCATTGCTTCACGACTAACATTAAATTCACTGATCAGCTTTTTTAGTGCCAACTGCGTACAGCAAAATCCCTTATCTGACATACTTTTTATTACATTCTCAAACCCGACTTTTTCCATGTCATGGGCACGAATCCCTAATCTTAACATAATTACTCCTTAATCCTTTCTTGAATTTATCATTTTATCTTTTGTCCACACACAAAGGCACTATCAAAACTTATTTAGAAAAGCTTACGTGTTTCTCCACCACATATTTCGATTGGAACAACATTTACGGTAATCCAGACCGGGTCAATACTTTATACTTTCCATGAGGAAAACATATATATCTTCTCCATAGGCCCTCCATATTAACTTTGTAACTGTCTCATCTGATAAAACTCGCCTTGTAATTCCATTAATTCTTCAAAGGAACCATACTCGGTACATCTACCGCCATTGATAACTGCAATCTTATCCGCATTACGTATTGTGGATAAACGATGGGCAACGACAAATGTGGTACGCCCTTTGGTTAGATTCGCGAGTGCCTTTTGTATCTCTTTTTCTGAGATACTATCTAGTGCTGATGTTGCCTCATCTAGAATAATGACCCCTGGATTGCGAATAAGCGCTCTAGCAATTGAAATTCTCTGTTTTTGTCCACCACTTAGGGTATCTCCTCGTTCTCCAACTACCGTATCTAAACCATCTGGAAGACTTTCGATAAAGCTCGTTAGGTTTGCTGCCGCCAAAGCATTATATAACTGTTCTTCCGTTACATCAGGCATACCATATGTGATATTATCGCGGATTGTACCCGTAAATAAAACCGATGTTTGAGGAACAACTGCAAGATGACGTCGAAAACTTCTAAGATTGATTTCGTTCATATCCACTCCATCTAACAATACCTTTCCATGATTTGCTTTATTAAATCCTATGACCAGGTTTAGTATGGTTGACTTTCCTGCTCCAGATTCTCCAACAAGAGCAATAGTCTCTCCTTGATTTACTGTAAGATTGAGCCCTCTTAGAACTGGCTTTGCATCATCATAGGAAAAGTCCACATTCTGAAATTCAAACTTTCCATCCACATGTGAAATGATTTTCTTTCCTTCCTCGTCTTCTATATCTTCCGCAAGCAATACCTCACCAACAGAATTTACCGATTCGATCCCTTTGGAGATTACGGGAACCAAATTTATAAGAGAGGATACTTGAGCAACTACCGTCGCAAAATACGTCTGATAAAGGGTTATGTCACCGACTAATATTTTTCCACGTAAGGCAAGATAACCTGTAAATCCTAAACATAGAATTTGGAAGATTTGAAAAACGGTAAAGCTTACCGCTCCAAAATTCGCTTGCACGATATCCATTCGGTACCCTTTTTCTGCGACTTCGTTTAACTGTTGCGTCATCTTTTTAATTTCATCCTGTTCTAGCGCATGTGCACGTGTGACTGGTATCAGCTCTACCATCTCCATAACAGATGCAGAGGTTTCCTCCATCTCTTTACGGAACTCGGAATTTACTCTTCTAATCTTCGTTTTAAATGCCACAATTGTAAATGCTGCAATTGGCGCGGATATGAAAAAGAACAGTGCGACAATCCAGCTTTTTGTTATCGTAACTGATAACGCTATAATTAGATTTAAAGCAATATTTAATAGTCCATTAAATAATTGCGAAGATAATGTTTCGACCGCTTCGACATCACGCATAATCTTCGACTGTAAACGTCCCGACTGCATCTGCTTATGATAGCTAATGGATAACTGCTGTAGTTTTCGCACCATGGCTCCTCGAAGCCCCGTCTCTACATATCGCATAGCTTTACTACGATTTCTTGTATAGAGATAATTCATTGGCATATTTAATGCCAGTAGTGCTAAAATTACAATGATATTTAGTAGGATACCATTCATTGCGTTCTCTTCTTTGGCTAATGCTAAATTGATGATATTCGCAGTAACAATTGGAAGCACCCATACACAAGCATGCTTTAAAGTAAAAAAAACTCCGGATAATAGGAATTGATGATAGTGCCCATGATACAATCCCGCTAATATCCGAAGTGGTTTACTTCTATTTCTTTTATAGCACTTAATAAATGCTTCCTCGACTGACGAATAATCATCAATTTTTTGATAATTTTCGTGTTTCATCGAGTTTCCTCCGTATTGTATATGTTTCTATTTATTTATAAAAAGCTACATCTCATAATACCATAAAATACGGTTAAATTCAATGAATTTCTGCTTATTATTATATACTCTTAACTATTTTTTCTAGTATGAAAAATTCGCCTTTACAGGATCTTAGAGTAGATTTGCTTTAAGATAAAGGCGATAAACAGTTGACATAAAGCTGCAATTACCAATGTCATAAAGATAATTTCACTATAATATCCCGCTACAATTCCAGCTACGAGCATAAGAATCGAGGTATATAATAGAACTGGTAATCCTGCTTTTTGACGAATCGCCCTTCTTCGTTCATCGTTCTCATCATTAAAGGCAATTCTTAACTTCTTCTCATCGTCAAGTAATCGCTTCATTCGCACAACATAAATACATCCAACAAAGGCCAGCCCAACGATCATACCAATTTGAAACTCATAGATATGATCATTTTTTAGGCTCTCCATGGCAAAAAACTGATCGTAAATAATGATACATGCAATCACAATCATACCGATCGATATCAGATTAATTCTTTTTTTTAAATCTTTTTTATACTTCTCCATGCTACATTCCTCCCTGTTCATTCTTATATTCTGACAGATCAAAAACCTCTTCAATGGATAAATGAAAATATTGTGCAATCTTATATGCTAAAGGTAAAGATGCAACATACTTTTCCACTTCAATCGATGTGATTGTCTGCCTGCTGACACCAACTGCTAATGCCAATTCTTCTTGTGAAATTTTATTCTTTTTTCTTAATTCAGCGACTCTACTCTTCACCGTTTTCCCTCCATAGATATGTACTCCCCTTATTTTGCCAAGTTCACTTTGCACTTTTAGTATATCAATGAATATACGTCTTGTCAAGCGCGCTTTGCAACTTTTAGCAAGTAAGCTTTGCACAATGAGAAGGTGAAAAAACAGCAAAAAAAGCAACGAGGAGAAAGTCAGAGCACCATATTAAAATTTGGCTGCCTTTCCCTTTCGCCGGACTTAGCCAAATTTTAATATGGTGCTCTGACTTTCACGCTTGTCTCTTTTTTGCTGTCTTTTCACGTTGCCCATATGTATCTTTATAAGATTTTTGATTGTAAGATTATATCATTTACAATTCGTAAGCCATTAAGATTAGATCCTGGTAGGTACCATCTTTACATTTAAATGCTTTTGGATTTGTTCCATATGTATGGAATCCAAACTTCTCATATAATGCAATGGCACGTTCGTTTGTACTTACGACTTCTAACTCAATTCGCTCATAGCCTGCCTGTTTTGCTTCTTCCATTATTGCAGAAAGTATACTTGAACCAATTCCTAAGCCCCAGTATTTCTTCTGTATCGAGATTCCAAACTCCGCACGATGTCTGCATTTTTGTACATTTGCTACTGGTTGTATGCTTCCATTGGCAACGATATTACCATTTAGAAAAGCTGCAATCATAATTGCATTGTCACTTGCTTCAAACTGGCTTAAAAAGTTTGCTTGTGCTTCTACAGGACGCTGAAACTCTTCTGGATAACGTAACATATTATCCGTCTCCTCCGATGTTAAAATCATATGCTGCAATACCTGCGCAGCATCATTACGCGTTGGCGATTTCAATGTACAGATATCACCATTCTTTAGTTGCAATTTGTTATAATAAATCATCGTTTCTTCTCCTTTGTTTTATAATCATCTTTATACTACATTTGGACAAATACTAACAATTTCTCATAACTTTTTATGTACATATTACCTCTATTGTAAGACATTTTACAAAAAAATCAATTCTTACTTAAAAAATATGGATTATAAAAATTAATCCTTACTTAATGAATGTGTATTATAAAATCACTGCTTACTTAAAGAATATATTTGTGAAAGTATACGGCTGTGAAAAAACTGCAAAAAAAGAACTAGAAAAGAGTCGGAGAATCACATTAGAATTTGGCTATGTCCGACCGCAAGGGAAAGG
>JAQXNU010000082.1 GCA_029098165.1 Clostridiales bacterium | reverse complement strand
TCTAAATGAGCGAGTGCGTTTCTTCGAAGTTCATTCAATTTCCCAATTGGGAAGAACACATTTCCAATCAAATTTGCCGTAATCTGTTCGAATTCAAATGGGGTGTCGTTTGTCTTCTTTAATTTTTCTTCCACATTTGCTGCATTCATTGGTTGCTTTAATGCTTCACTTACTTCGTCCCCAAACTCCGTGATATCGATTGTCATTGGTTCTTTCTTGATATTTGTGCCTGGTATCACCATTGGGAGTGTCGTCCATAAGGTTAGCTGCAATGGTTTTCCAACCTCAGCAGATAATTCACCGTAAATTTTGATCTTTTCATCCACATTCATGTAGCGCTCAGCGATGTCCTCCAATAAAGCACTATTCCTCGTACGATACACTTCATCTGCGCGCTCGATCTTACTGTTTGGTTTTGTATTAGTTCTCAATACTGAGCCTTTTCTTGTATTATCTTTTACCGTAAACTCATAGGTTGCTTCTCCATTATGTCGAAACTCTAAAATATCCTGTGCATTGACATCTTCGCATAATGCAATTTCTGCCTGAATTCCCTTTCGATTCACAACATGTCCGACTAAGACACCACTGTGATTTGGACGATGCATTGACATCATTTCCTTGCCATTGTGCATATCATAATAGCCAGTGCTAAAGCCACCACGATTATATAAATCCTGGAGTTTTTTCATTTCTTTTTCCATCACTTCAGGATGTTCTTTCTTATACTGTGCATATCCCTTCGGACCTAACTCGTAGTATAAATCCGCCTGCATCTTATATGCAGCTACAACACCTGCTGCATACTCTGGACGTTTCATACGTCCCTCAATCTTAAAGGAGTCAATACCAGCTTCAATCATCTCAGCTACCATAGGTAAGGTACACATATCTTTTGGACTTAAGACATAGCTGTTATCACGTTCGGATACCACCTTTTGCGCTTCTTCAACTTGATACTCCATACGGCAAGGCTGGGCACAGCGCCCACGATTTCCACTACGACCACCGATCATACTGCTCATAAAGCACTGTCCAGAATAAGAATAGCAGAGTGCTCCGTGCACAAATGCTTCAATTTCAAGATCAGTAGACTTACGAATTCGAGCAATTTCTTTCAAGGATAATTCTCGGGCAGGAACAATTCGAGTCACACCATATTTCTTTAATTCATTTACACCATCTGCCATCGTTAATGTCATCTGTGTACTTGCATGGATTGGGAGTTTTGGAAAATGCTCATGGATAAAGTGCATAACTCCCACATCCTGAACAATGACTGCATCTAATCCCTGTAAATAAAATCTTCTCAGATAGTTATATAGTTCCTCTTTTAGCTCTTCATTCTTTAATAGTGTATTTACGGTAAGGTAAAGCTGTTTTCCATGAATATGAGTATAATCAATAGCATGTAACAACATATCCTCATCCAGATTGTTTGCATAGGCTCTTGCCCCAAACTTCATACCACCGATATAAAGTGCATCACATCCCACATTGATTGCTGCCTTTAAACCTTCCATGGAACCTGCAGGTGCCAGTATTTCAATACGATTCATATAATTGATATTTCCCTTCTAATCGAACAAAAAATGCTGTCATACTCTGACAGCATTCAGTTACATTTATATAGTTAACGATTCTTCTTGCTCTCATTCAACTCAGTCTCGAGGCGAATTATCTTTTTTTGCTCTTCTAAGTTTTCTTCTTTCACCGCAGCTAATTCTGTTTGTGCAGCTTCAAGCTTCGTTTGTAATGAGATGATCTCATGCTTTAAATCAAAAATTTCACTTGATTTCTTATCGCTGTCATTCTCCGTAGATTTCATCTGACTTTTTAATTTAAAATAATCATCTGCAAGATTGATCTGTAATAATACATTTTTCATCTCTGAATCGAGATTTCGGTAGAATTCCTGCTGTTTTAGTTCTGCGTATTTACTATTAATGTACGTAGCGACTTTTTGTAAATAATCCTCGCTTTCGTAACCAGCTAATGTATAGCGTTTATTATTAATAATTACTTCAGTATCTGTTCTTTTATTCATACCGTCCTCTTTTCCAAGGCCATATTATCTGCCTTCCTAGTATTCGAAAAAACATGAAAAGTATTACCATAACCACTATTATACGCATATTTCATAGGATTGACAATAGCTTTTCAAGAAATTCACTATTCCCGAGGTATTCCACAATGTTGATATGCCAATTCGGTAACGACACGTCCACGAGGTGTACGGCTGATCAGACCATTCTGTACAAGATACGGTTCATAAACTTCTTCTACGGTAGCTGAATCCTCACCGATTGTTGTTGCAATTGCTTCGATACCAACAGGGCCACCCCCAAAGCGTTCGATCATCGTCTTAAGAATCTGGCGATCAATGTGATCCAGACCCAATTTATCCACTTCTAACACATCAAGTGCAAAACTTGCCACATACTCGGTTATCTTACCGTCATATTTCACCTGTGCAAAATCACGGACACGTTTTAGAAGACGATTTGCTAATCTTGGAGTTCCTCTAGAACGTCTTGCAAGTTCAATCGCACCTTTTTCATCAATTTCAACATTAAGAACATGAGCCGATCTTGTAATGATCTCTGTCAGTTCTTCCGTTGTATAAAACTCCAGACGATTCACTACTCCAAATCGGTCACGTAACGGAGCGGTAAGCATACCAGCTCTTGTCGTTGCCCCAACCAACGTAAATTTTGGAAGATCAAGACGAATGGATTTTGCTGTAGCACCTTTTCCAATCACAATATCAATCACAAAATCCTCCATTGCAGGATATAATAACTCTTCTACCTGTCGATTTAAGCGATGGATCTCATCAATAAAAAGGACGTCTCCTTCCTGTAAATTATTTAAGATAGCAGCCATATCACCAGGTTTTTCAATTGCCGGTCCAGCTGTCGTCTTTAAGTTAACTCCCATCTCATTGGCAATGATTCCTGCCAATGTTGTCTTACCAAGTCCAGGAGGTCCAAAAAACAAAACATGATCTAAAGATTCATGACGCTGCTTTGCAGCTTCGATATAAATCTTTAAATTCTCTTTTGCCTTTGCTTGTCCTATATAATCTTTTAAAAGTTGAGGTCTTAAACTGGATTCGATTTTTAAATCTTCCTCCATCAACTCTGTACTTATCACTCTCTTTGCCATATTACGCCAACCTTTATCTTTTCTATACTCTCTTTAAGCCTGCTTTGATCACATCTTCTGCCGTCATTCCCTGAATGATTGCAACATTCTTTACTGCTTTTAGAGCCTCTGAGCTGGAATATCCTAAGGCTACCAATGCCTGAATCGCTTCTTCCTTTATGCCTTCCATTCCATGTGGATCTAGCATGCTCATCTGACCAGACGTATTTGCTTCAAAACTAGCTGTAAATGCATCTTCCAGCTTAAATTTATCTTTGAGTTCCAAAATCAGCTTACTTGCAGTTTTTGCACCAATTCCCGGAGCTTTTGCGATAGCTTTGGCATCATCCGCTAAGATTGCAAAACGCAATTCATCAACACTGATTGCAGATAAGATTCCCAGAGCACCTTTGGGACCAATCCCATTGACTGTGATTAGTAATTTAAAGACGGCTAAATCTTCTTTTCTTACAAATCCAAACAATGCCACACCATCTTCTCTTACCTGAAAATAAGTATATAACTTGACCGTTTCCCCAACGGATGGCAACATGCCATAAACTGTCTGAGGCACATGGATTTCATATCCCATTCCGTTATTATCTACTACAATATAATTCTCGCATATATCCACTAACTCGCCGCGTATAAAATTAATCATTTATCTTTACGATCCTCCGTCACATCAATGTTGCAAATAAATTTAATACCTGTTGTTTTATTTTAACATTAAGTGGTCGATTCTTCCACTCTTCTAATGTAATCTCATGACATACTTTTAATGTTTCATCTAAATCCTTCTTGATTCCTGCTATCACTTCACGATTGCACATAAATAAACCGCATTCATAATGCAGATAAAAACTTCGATAGTCCATATTTATGGTACCCACAACCCCACAATCTTCATTAATGATTGTTTTCGCATGGATAAATCCTGGTTCGTACTCGAAGATTCGAACACCAGCTTCTAATAGTTTACCATAATTAAATTCCGTTACCAGTTTAACGCTTTTCTTATCTGGAATTCTTGGGGTAATAATCCTTACATCAATTCCGCTACGAACTGCATTCTCCAACGCTTCCTGCATGTCCGGCTCCAAGACAAGATATGGTGTTGTAACATAAAGGTACTGTTTGGAATAATTAATGATATGCTTATAAAATCCTTCAATTGGACAGGATGGGTTAAGCGCAGGTCCGTCAGATATCACCTGACAAAATACCTGATTTTGCTTAAATTCTTTCGTTGGACGATACGGACTATAGTCAATCATAACTCCATCCGTACATACTTCCCACATCTGCAAGAAAGTGACGGTTAAGCCCCAGACTGCCTCGCCTTCAACCCGAACTGCGTTATCTTTCCAAACTCCAAATCGATCCACTAAGTTTACATATTCATCCGCAAGATTCATTCCACCAGTATAACCGATATTTCCATCCACTACGATAATCTTTTGATGACTACGATAATTCATATATAATTTTTCAGTATATTTATGAATCGGATTAAAGATGCGTACCTGAAATCCTTCGCTCTCTAACGAATGTTTAAAGCCTTTGCTCGTTCGTAGCATCGCACCAAAATCATCATACATAAACATAACTTCCACACCCTCTTTTATCTTATTGACAAGTAGAGCGTGAATTCGATCCCATAAGACTCCTTCTCCGATAATGAAGAAATTGATCATAACGAATTTTTTTGCTTCCTCAATATCTTTCATGATTGCTGCAAACGTTTCTTCTCCCATCGGATAATAGGTAATCTCATTATTTTTAAAAAGTGGGAAATGATAAGATTCTAGATATTTTACCATTCGTGATTTCGTTGGATATTTGGCTGTAAATTCATCCACGACTTCCTGATTATAAGAATAGAAGGTTGCCCCATGGCGAAGCTTTTGTAGTACTTTTTTTTCAATCTTACGTTTCGAATCGGATTTTCCCCAAAGAACATACATAATGTGCCCCGTTAAAGGCAAAATCAAAATAATACAAATCCAGGAAATCTTATAAGAAGAACTACGATTATCATTTACCAGCGCAATTATGATGATAATACTAAGTATTTCAATCAATGTATAAAAATAAAAAGAGTAGCCTCTCGCCCAAAGAGATAGTAATACAATTGCTACAAACTGAGCAAATACAAGCAATGCAACGACTGCTACTCTAAGAAATCCGCTGACATAACTCTTTACAATCCCTTTTTTATCTTTTAAATCATTTCCCATTTCTGATACTCCATTTCTATGTAGTATGCTTATATTCTTTATACTCTATCGAGTCTATTGATCTAAATATACTCTTTTAAATCGTGATTATTTAAAACTGGAGAGTTTTGTTAATTATATCATAATGACTAAAAAAAATCATTATAAACGTATTAGAAAGACGTTGCAAGTATCGACTTGATTTGCTAGAATTATGGTATTCGAAAGGAGTCATAAGATGCAAATTCTACAGCAAACAATTCCTTATCAATTATTGTATCCTATAAATGATAAGTATGTAAAGGAAGATTTCGTTTTTTTTGATATTGAAACAACGGGCCTTTCTGCCCAAATGTCTTATGTCTACCTTATTGGCTGTGCTTATTATGATGGGTGTTCCTATCAACTGATTCAATGGTTTTCAGAAGGAATTAATGAAGAAAGAGATCTTATCATTCATTTCTTTGAATTTATCCAACCATATAAATTATTGATTCATTATAATGGTTCTGGGTTCGACCTGCCATTCTTAGAAACAAGATGTCAAGAATTAGACCTACCTTATAGTTTTAAAGATATCGATAGTGTTGACATATACAAGCAAATCATACCTTACAAAAAAAGGCTACCTTTAACCAATCTAAAATTAAAGACCGTGGAATCATTTGTAGGACTAAAGCGTAAGGATTCCTTTAGTGGTGGGGAGCTGATTGAAGTCTATCTAAGATACATTGCTCTTCATATGTATGAAATGAAAAAGACAGCACATGAAGAAATCCATTATCATAAAAATTCCGGATTACCATTACTTGGTGTCGATAATTCAACGGAACTTCTACACTCTCTGTTATTACACAACGCTGAAGATGTTATGGGATTATTAAAGATTGCGGATATACTGTCCTATACTGATCTTTTTGCTTTTCACGGTGTAATTGAATCTGCTATCATGGAAAATCAACTCTTTCAATGCCGCTTGAAACTTAAAGTACCAATCCCTAAGGCTATCAGTTATGAACTTGAACTTCCTTTAACTTCAACAACACTGCTTGTAACTGTAGAAGCGAGTGAAACCGAAGCTCTCATAACTGTCCCATGTTATCTAGGGGAATTAAAATTCTTCTTTGATAATTATAAAGATTATTATTATCTTCCTTATGAGGATACCGCGATTCATAAAAGCATCGGCGAATACGTTGACAAAGACTATCGTCAAAACGCGAAAGCAAATAACTGTTATGTAAAAAAAGAAGGCTATTTTCTTCCACAAAAAGGCTGTTTGATCACTCCAGCATTTCGTGAAGAATACAAAGATAAAATTACATTTATTGAAGTAACCGATGAATTTCTAAACGATCCGAATAAGATCATCTGTTACCTACAATCATTAACATAAATATACCTTTTACTGAAGGATTTTAAAGGGCCGTGATAAAACAGCAAAAAGAACTACAAAGAGAGGTGAGTAATCATATTAGAATTTGACTATGTCCGGCCGCAAGGGAAAGGCAGCCAAATTGTAATATGATTACTCGACTCTCGTGCTGATTGTACTCTTTTTTGTTTTTTCACAGCCCCTTTAAAATCTACTACCAAGCAATCTATACAATCAATTCTGATACATAGTTCTGTAATTCTTTGAACTCATTTTCTGTGATGATCAACCTGCTTCCCTCTTTTAAGATACAACCAAATTCTTCAAGACTGGCAATCGAACGATTCACCGTTTTCACACTAAGCCCTGTACAGTCGCTAATATCCTGACGGGTCAACGTTATCCGACACGCTCCTTCTTTCCCGAAACTTTCATAGTAATGAAGTAAAAAGTAAGCCATGCGATCCATTCCCTGCATAAACAAATAGACTCTTTCTCTTCTTGTTTGTTTTAACAGACCATGAGCTGTTGCTGTCGCCTCAATACGAAATGCATGGGAATCCATCTCCATCCACTGCTCATACACACTTCTCGGCATTACCCAGAAAATACAATCTTCATTCGTTGTTAGTGTCGTTTTATATTCCTCTTCCTTCGGAATCACCTCAAGAGCGCCAAATACTTTCATAGGGCGGAACCACATAAAGTCATACATTGCTCCATAGACTCGACAATCCGTAGCTTTCACCAGTCCCTTTACCATCATATGAATTGACTGTATCTTTTCCCCTTCTCTGACAAAAGCTTCATTCTTCTTCACCCTTTGAACAGAAATTGCCTGCCATACCCAAGCTGGCGCATTCTTAAAATACTCCCAAATATACTCCTGATACTCTTGATCCATGTTTTTTAAACATTCTTCGATCTGAGGCTGAACTAAGTATTCCATTGTAATCTCCTCCTCATATCATAGGTTTCCCATATCGTCCGATTTAACAAGACTTTATATTTCAGAATAAAAAATGTAACAGGATCGTCGCCATTCGGGTCTATACAAATTTATCATATTCAGTATAGCGAAAACAAGGGGCTGTGAAACGTTCATCTCTTTTACTGTTTTTTCACAGCCTCTTACTAACAATTCTGTTACATTTAATATTTAACTCTATATTGTTTAGTCTAATTCATTTACTGTTACAATCTCAGTTGCAATGTCATCTGCACTTTCAGCATCCGTATCATTTTTAATTTCGATTGATTTGTTTACAAGTTTTTCATAAATGGAATCATACTGATCCTGAGTGAAGTTCTCAAATCTTGATGTTTCCATTGGTAAAAGAACGCTTTCTGTTGTAGCATCTAAGACTTTAGATGTACCTGTTTCAACTGTCTCATTATAGAATTCTTCAATTACATCATAAACCGTCTTTTCGATGTTCTTTGTAGCTGAAGTAATCACTGTTTCCGATTCAGAAGACTGATCAATATCAACGCCGATTACTTTTTTACCAGCCTGTTCGGCAGCACTCATAACAGAGTTTCCGATGGAACCACCACATGCGAAGATTACTTCTGTACCGTTTGTATACCATGTCGATGCTTTTACTGCGATATCTGGAGTTGCATCAAATGTTCCTACGTAAGTATAGTCAACCGTAACGTCACCTGGCTGTAAACCTAATTCATTTGCTGCGTATTCCGCCCCCTGCACAAAGCCGTATCCGAAACGAACAACTGCAGGCATTGCTACACCGCCCATAAAACCTAACTTTCTATAGCCATCATTAACTGCCGCATAACCAGCTAAGAATCCTGCTTCTTCCTCTGCATAAGTGAAGGAAACCGTATTATCTGTGATCTCGCTAGTTCCGTCAAGATCGGTAGGCGCACCATCTAACATAACGAATGTTACATCTGGATACTGAGTCTGGGCATCAAAAAGTGCCTTTTGGAATGCAAATCCTGGACAGATTACGATTTTAGCTCCACCCTT
>JAQXNU010000081.1 GCA_029098165.1 Clostridiales bacterium | reverse complement strand
GTAATATGAAATGTAAAGAGGATGGAACCATATATGATGATGAATATGGAAAGCCTATTAGCATAGGATCTAACTGTTGGATTGCCAGCAATGTGGTTATTGCAGCAGGCGTCAACATTGGAGAAGGCTGTGTGATCGGGGATTCAAAGTTTGAAGTCTAAGAAAAGATAATATCTTTTTATGACCGTTCGGCTGCAGAGTACATTCTACTTTGCAGCTTTTTTATGTACGGTCGATGATTTATTGCATTAATAGTTGGTGAAAGGAGGAATATAGCACGTTTAGCTGGTAATGGTACAATTACTTCAGAAGTAGCACAGTATATCTCTTCTGCTAGGCAACGAATCATGCTTAATGCAGATGTGGTATTTATAATTGTCTTCATAATGGCATATTTCATTTTAAGAGGAATAACAAGAGGAATAAAGAAAGTAAATGAAAATTTGAACTTGTTATCCCAAAATAAAATTAAGGTAGATATGCCACAGAAATATTGTAAGAGAAAAGATGAGATAGGAGTAATCACACAATCTTTATATAAAGTAGTAGAAACTTTAAAAATTACCATTAGTCAGATAAAAGAAACTTGTACTACATTAAATATTAATACAGATTGTTTTTCTGAATCCTTTTTAGAAATCGAAAAAAACATGATCGATGTTAATTATGCAGTAGAAGAGATTGCAGGAGGGGCAACTTCACAAGCACAGGAGACACAATTAGCAACAGAGAATATTGAAGCTATGGCAAAAGCAATTGAAGAAAATGTAAAATGCGTTGAAAGCATGAAGGACTGCTCTAAACGGATGAAGGAATATAGTGAAACAGCGCAAGATATGTTAGAAAAATTATACGGAATAGGAAAAGACACATATCATTCTTTTACGACAGTTAAGGAGAAAGCAAATGCTACAAATAATTCTGTAGAAGAAATTAGCAGGGTTTTAGAAATAATCAATAATATAGCAAAACAGACGAATCTTTTATCGTTGAACGCAGCTATTGAAGCAGCAAGAGCTGGTGAGACAGGAAAAGGATTTGCAGTAGTTGCTGATGAAATTCGTAAGTTAGCAGAGCAATCGTCAGAATCGGTAAATAGGATACATAGTAATATGCAGCAACTCGTAAATAACTCGAATCAAAGTGTAGAAGTAATTGATCATGTGTCTGATATTATTGAAGAGCAAAATAACAAATTAGAAGAAAATAGAAAACTATTTGAACAACTTCTAGTTGAAATACAACAAATATTTAAAGAGATTAATCAAACACAAGAAAAATCACAATTTCTCGAAAAACTAAAGGATGATTTAGGAGTAAGAACGTCGAGTTTAGCAACTATAGCAGAAGAAAATGCTGCAAGTACTGAGGAAACGGCAGCAACCGTTAACCAATTAAGAGAAACAGTTTCAATGTGTGGACAACAGACGAAAAGAATGAAGGAAGCAATAGAATTAATGGAGAAAGAATTGGAATCATTCATATTTACTGACTCAAACTCAGAGTTCCAATCAGAGCATGCACAACTATAAATCAAATAGTAACTGGTATTGATCTAGTGTGAAACTGTATAGTTTTGGAATAATTGATTTGAAAAAGGCTAATCCAGGAAGGAATAGCCTTTTTCTTCGTGTATTTTAGTTGTAAGCCAATTTTACTTTTCCGACACCTATAAATCCGTCTACTGCATCTTGGATTGAATGCCATATTATATAAAAATTAACCGTTTTTGTGAATTAAGATAATTATTAGAAGTTTAGTCCTACCTTAGTCCTTATCTTCCACCTTTCATCCAACCCCATCTTTAGAATATCTTTAACTTCCCTTCATCCCTCCTTTATCTTACCCCGCTACAATAAAGAAAAAAGGAGGTAAGTTCAATGCTACAGTGCAAACAACTAGTCAAATCCTATAAAAACCATTGCGTGGTAGATCACCTAGATTTCAGCGTAAACCAAGGAGAAGCATTTGCCCTGTTAGGAAGCAATGGCGCCGGGAAAACGACAACCATAAAAATGATTCTTGGCTTAATTCAGCCAGAGAGTGGCTTGATTCAATTAGAAAAAGGAGTGACCATTGGCTATTCTCCAGAGACCCCTTACTTCCCACCATTTCTTACAGGACAGGAAGTGCTAATGTATTACGCAGGAATTCAAAACATCGCAAAAGAAAAACGTCAGTCGGAAGTCTTACATTTACTTGAATTGGTTGGATTAAGCAATGATTCTGTAAAGGTAAAGCACTATTCCAAGGGAATGCTTCAACGTCTAGCGTTGGCACAGGCAATGCTTGGAAATCCAAGTCTTCTGATTCTGGATGAGCCTACGGCAGGATTGGATGCTTTAGGACGAATCGAGATGATGAACCTATTGAACCGATTAAAAGAACAAGGGAAGACCATTCTGATGAATTCTCATATTTTAAATGACATCGAGCGTGTCTGTGATCGTGGAATCATCATGAAGCACGGGAAACTCGTAAGAGTTTGGAGTAACGAAGAGTTAAAACAGGGTGAGACGTTGGAGAGTCTGTTTCTTATGGCAGTTGGAGGGATAGAATAATGGAGATTATGATGACAGCAATCAAAGAAAAGCTAAGGCGTAAGGAATTGTATATCATAGCAGGAATCGCAGTGGCAGTGTTGATGTTACTAACTTCCGACAATTCGTCCCTGTCGATCAATGGAAAAATAATCACAGATTATGAAAATGTGGTTGTGGTATTTTTGACAGTTACTCACTTTGTCTGTTGCGTATTGGCGGTGGTTTTAAGCGTGGGTACGATTCGAAATGAGTACGAGAGAAAAACAAGCCATCTTGTATGGATTCGGGGAATCTCACAGCTTAAGTACCATGGTCAGTTGGCTTGTGCCAATGTAGTAGTATCCTTGGGCGCACAATCCGTATTCTTCCTTATTTTGAGTGGTTATTGCATCAAAGAGGGGCATGTAAATGCGTTATTGTATCTTGTTCCTGCATTTTTTCTGATGGGGCTAAGCACAAGTATAATCAGTTTATTTACGAGTGTAATATCAATTAAACTGCCTGGCTTTGTGACGGGTGTTCTGAGTGCAATCCTATTGATTGCTGGTGTATTTCACAGTCTGTTGAACCTATTGGTACAGACCAATGATGGAATTGGTCAGAAGGTATTTCGATTCTTGCTACGAATTCTTCCGGATCTCAATGAAAATGCCCAGATGGCTGCGAAGGTAATCCTAGGAAAGCCAATCTCATTTCATTCGATTTGTGTCAGTGTACTTACGATATATATCATTTCCTGGGGGATTTTCGTATTCCGTAGAAAGGAGGCCTAG
The DNA here is from genome assembly GCA_029098165.1 of Clostridiales bacterium. Classification (GTDB taxonomy): domain Bacteria; phylum Bacillota; class Clostridia; order Lachnospirales; family Lachnospiraceae; genus Lachnoclostridium. The sequence goes on along the minus strand of JAQXNU010000081.1, from coordinate 36,672 downwards.
AGATGAGAGGTCGATTCATTTATGGAGCACTTGGTGTTGTTCTAACTATTGTCACGCTGGTTACCGGCAGTTATGGAATCCATCCGGACAATCGTCAGAGTTATGAGCTGGCACTAAACTTACAGACACAAGTGGATGAACTTGCGTTTCCGAAATTCAGATTACAGGATTATCCGGTGCGATGCTTTGATGGTACCTATGATTATGTATTTTCAAGTCAAGACGGTGAGGTACATATGGAAAAGCAGGATCCAGTATTGGGAATCATTGCAGGAACTGCATACGAAGTGGATGGAATCTACCAGGTGATTATTCCGACTATTGATAAATTTCATGCTCTGATGTCGGTGATGGATACCGTATCAGGAATTCAGAAGGAAACCTTCACCTTTGGGGAACAGGAATTTGGAAAAGAGGAACAGGCAACGGTAATCTGGCACGAAGCAACTCATGCATGGCAATTTACAAATTACGAGAAGCAGATCTTAAATCGTATGAAGAAAGGGAAGGCAGATGAGGCATCTACTGATTTATCTAGAGAAATTGATGAGAATGCGAAGGTAGTTACTCTTTATCAGCAGGAAATGGATTGCCTTTTGCAGGCCGTTAATGCTAAATCCATTGACGCTAAGATTTCTTGTGTGCTAAAGTATAAGAAGATAGAAGAACAGAGAAGAAGCCTTCTTTCCGAAGAGATACTGACGATGGAGGAATACTATGAGAGTGTCGAAGGGATTGCATATTATGTGGAGTCGAAAGTATATGAGATGTTAAATGGAAGAGCGGCTTATGAGGAAAATTATCTTATGCCAATTGGTCAATACTCGAACGGAACACATAAATACTACAGCATGGGAATGGCAAAATGTCTTTTGTTAGACGAGCTATCAAAGAATTGGAAATCAAGTTATGATTACTCCATCAGTCTTACACAACTTTTGTATGAAACTTATGGAGTGGATTCATTTACAAATTAGAAGAATAGTATTCGATTTATACCGATGGGAGGATTGTATGGATTACTACGTGCTTGCAGCGGATGATGAAATGGAATTATTGGACGCATTGGAGTTATATCTGATCAGAGAAAATATAACATTGTTGAAAGCTGCCGATGGGTTAGAGGCAATGAAGATTTTTGCTGAACAAAAGGTACATCTTGCACTTCTGGACGTGATGATGCCGAAACTGGATGGCTTTGGTGTTCTACGAAAGATACGGCAGACTAGTAAGATTCCTGCCATCATGTGTACGGCACGTGGAGAAGATTATGATAAGATTCTGGGACTGGAACTTGGTGCCGATGATTATATCACTAAACCATATAATCCGATGGAAGTGGTGGCAAGAATTAAGGCACAGCTTAGAAGAAATTATGATTATTTAAGCGATAGAAAGGATGTAAATGAGGATATTTGCATTGGACCGTTTTGCCTCAGTATTCAAGAAGGAATTCTAAGAAGGGACGGAAGTGAGATTACCCTTACGAAGACAGAGTTTTTGATACTAAAACTATTGATGTCAAATCCGGGAAGAATCTTCACCAAACAACAGATCTTTAATTCGGCATGGGAAGAGGAATATCTGGGAGATGACAGTACAGTCATGGTACATATGAGCAATCTTAGAGCTAAGCTTGAATTGAATCAAAAGTCTCCAGAGTGGATTAAGACGATAAAGGGGCTTGGCTATAAGTTCGAAAAAGAGGTGAAGTAGATGCGCCATAAGGGAGGAATCTTTAAGAGGCTGATTGGCAGTTTCTTAATCTTTACTGTTTTGAGTATCGTAATATTTATGGGCTGTCTTTTCACCGTTGCTTATGGAATCGGAGGCAGAGATTTCCCATCGTTTGATGTATATGACATCGTAAATGAATTCGGAGAAGTAAATGATATCACTGCAATCCAGAGACTGGGCGGATGGGTAGAAAAACTGGATAATAACTATCATGTGATTCAAACCTGGGGAGAGAAGCAGAATCAAAAACAAGTCTATCGTAAGGATGAATTTACGCAGCTGACACAGTGGGAAGATAGAACGCTTAAATATCTTGGTTTTGTGAAGTATCGCCAAGAAAATGGAGAAGACTTTTATTATCTTACCATCCTACCAAGGAAAACGATCAAGACCGATATTACCTTCCTGGTCAATGGAATTCCGGTCTGGAATGTAGTATTTATTGTTCTTTTTCTGAGTCTGTTTGCGCTGCTTTGCATAGGGATGAGTTATTATTTGAGTTCAATGATTAAGAAACCGTTAAAGAAACTGACCGACGGAATGGAACGGGTACGTCAGGGAGAGGAAGGAGTCCGATTGATATTCGATGCCAAAGCAGAGTTTGCACAGATTAAGGATATCTTTAATCTTATGATGGAGAGGTTGGAGAAAGAAAAAGCAGAAAAATTGTGTAATGAGCGGAAAAAGAATCAACTTCTGCTGGATTTATCCCATGATATAAAAACACCGATCTCAACCATCAAATCCTATGCAAATGCTTTACAGTCCAATCTAGTCCCGGAGGAGGAGAAAGAAAAAGTTTATGCAATGATTGACGTTAAGGCAAATCGTGTCAGCAGTCTGATGGAAGATATGTTTCTGATGTTGAAACTGGATCGTTTGGAGTATACAGTGGAGAAACAAACGCTGGATCTTTGTGAATTGTTACGTGAGATTTGTGCGGAGTATTATAATGAGATTACAGATCGAGGATATGATTTCGAGATTCAGATTCCAGAAGACAGGGTAGAGGTAAATGTCGATGCAAAGTTATTTACAAGGGTGATCGGCAATCTGCTTACGAATGCAGTGAAATACAATCAGACAGGACATTACATTGGGATTACCTGTAGCCTGAGTGCAAGAATCGAGGTTCTGGATGATGGAGCACCGATTCCTGAGAGCCTTACGAAGAGCTTATTTGATCCATTTGTCCGAGGAGATGAAGCCAGAACTTCCGTTGGAGGAACTGGTCTGGGACTTTCAATTGCAAAAACCATCATTTCTAGACATGGTGGGAGGGTAGAGTACCTGAGAAAAGGAGCATATAATTGTTTTGTGATTCAGATGTAGGGGGAAAAGATAGGGGTGAGGATATCAGGAATTCGAAATGAAAGGAAGAAATGTGACGAATATGAAGGAAGTCTACATACGATTTAAGGCAGATAGCACTTTTGAAGATGATGCCATTTAAGATAGTACGCAATGATATAGCCCATGTCAAAGCAGATATGATAGTAAATGCTGCTAATCCAAAACCAATATTTGCAAGTAACACAAGGTCTGGTAGACCTTGTGCTATACAGACCGCAGTGAAGCGGAGACCAAAGAAAAAGTCAAAAATGTGCAAAAAAGCGGAAGATAGTTACTTATGATATCTCTCCTGCAAGTTCAAATCCTTTTTTTGCAGCGATTACTGCAATGAATTCGTTGATGATGGCAGCCGCGGCGATTGTTCCTTGTACAATTTGAACCAATTCTGGTGCAGAAGCTAATGTCGAACAGATAATGCCTGTAAATACTAAGGATACGCCGGAATGTGGCAATAGTGTCAGACCGAGATATTTGCCGACAGTATCCGGCATATGGGTAAGCTTTGCCCCGGCTCTGGCACCAAAGTATTTTCCAAAGGCACGAGCGGTAATATAAATAAAAGTATAAAGACCGGCTCCAAGAATCAGGTGGTAGTCTAAAGGTGCGCCGAGATCGACAATAGCGGCAAGTAGACAGACACCAAGAATAGGAGCAAAATAGTTGTTGATATGATCGAGTTGCAAAGGTGTGACCATATTGGAAAATACTGCCGAAAAGGAAACACCCATCAGCATATAGTTAAGTGTGATGCCAGAAAGAAGATAGGTATTTATAATCCAACCTGTTACCATTGTAACTGTAATTCCGCAGAGCAATACCGTGAGATTCGTACATTTATTCTTACATCTTTTTAATAATAGTCCTGTTGGTAATCCGACGATCATACCAATCATAATTGGAAGAAAAATCATAACAGGAATCATATAAAGTGGGATTGCACCACCGGAAACAATTCGTGCAATTAGTGAATTTACTGTAAAGAAGACGGAAATTCCTACGATATCATCCAGTATGGTCATGGGAAGCAGTGTGTTTGTTACAGGTCCCTTTGCATGAAATTCTTTGACAATGGACAGAGCAGGAGCCGGTGCAGTAGCAAGGGCAATGCCGCCGAAGACAAATGCAAGGTAAACAGGTATATTCGTAAAATAGAAAACGATTCCGAAAGCAAGGGCGACGACTGCAAAGGCACCAAGAGACTGAGTTAGAGTAGTAATAATTAGTGCTTTGCCAGAGGTTTTAAGCTTGCTCCAGATCAGTTCTGAACCGAGCATTACACCAAACGCACACTGCATCCACATAATTAATGTTTTATACCAGACAGCATCTAAAACACCTTGAGGTATTAATTTTACAGCATGGGGACCTAAAATCATCCCTACAATCAGCCAGCCGAGGATGGATGGCATTTTTATTTTTGTAATAAGCTTTCCTGCTACAAAGGCAATCACCAGTACGATAATCTATCGAAATATATTAATAAACATTTAATTCTCTCCTTTCGCAATGCCATATAGCATATAATCAAGCAGTTTGGATACTATCATTTCGTGTATTTCTATTTTTTCGGACAAATCAGTATTATGAAATGTCGGGCTGCTGAAATAGCCGTTCAGCATGAGTTGCATTAGGTGAAAATAGGATATCGCATCTTCTCTTGATATTCCGTCACGAAGGATAACAGAATCAAGAGTACGGTTATACATTTTCTCATTTAATCGATTGAATTCTGAAAGCATCTGACTTATCTGACTTAATAGATGAGGAGGCGGGGATAGTAATGCCTCAAAAAAAATACGGGATTCACGGGGATATTTGTTGAAAAAATCCATACGGGCAGACATATAGTTCTGCAGATTCTTTGTTCTTTCCTGCTCATTAAGATGACTTATAAGCTTTTTGCAGCTGTGGTTCAGACATGTCAGGTAAAGGTCATCTTTTCCTTCAAAATTATGATAAATCAACCCTTTGTTGATTCCAGTATTACAAATACTATTTATAGAGCCCCCGGAATATCCATTTTTGCCGAATTCATTCATGGAGGCTTCTAGTATTTTTGATATTGTAAGTTCTGTTTTTTCACTTTTTTTCATGTTGTATGTTTCCTTAAGTATATATTATTAACCATATGGTCAATAATATGATAGCAAATTTTAATCGTGTAGTCAATAATTATAATTGTATGTGCATAGTTTTGCCTGTTTACGAATGCAATAAAAGACAATCAGACGGGACATTACATTGGGATTACCTGTAGTCTGAAAACAAGAATCGAGCAGTTAAAGGGTGTATTCCACAATAAGGCAATTACCTTTAGTGGGCGTCCTCAGTTTATTGATCTTAAGGAAAATACAAGTCTTAAGGATAAACTAGAAATCATGTATGCTCATGATGAGGTTGCAAATACCAATATTGAGGCAGTTTTTGAATTGATTCTTGATATGGCAAAATGCAAGGAGGTCCCAAGAGAAGAACTTCCAAAACAGGTACTTATTATATCCGATATGGAGTTTGATATTGCTACTAGGTCGGACTATTCTAATATAGAGAAATGGCATCCAGTAAATGATGTGCTGTTTGAAAAAATAGCAAAAAGATATGAGGAGAATGGATATCAGATGCCTCGTCTTATTTTTTGGAATGTCTGTGGTAGAACAGATACAATTCCAAAAGTTGATAATGAGGAAGGATTATGTCTTCTTTCAGGTTTTTCTCAGGATGCAATAAAGGAATATGTTGCATGAGTTGAGCTTGAGATATAAAATGATAAACGCTTCATAGTAGGGATTCCCATTATGAAGCGTTTATCATTTTATAGCCTTTTATTATATGTATGTAGCATCCCTACCGTTGTAATGTTCGTGGAATTATGGGTTATTTGTTGCAGGTGGATTGTTATCCTGTGGCTGTTGGTTCTGAGGTTGATGATCTGTAGGTGGCTGGTCGTTAGGTTGCTGTTCGCCAGGATTACCTACTGTAATTTTGCATTTGTAGCGTATACCATCAGTTCCTCTCACGGTTATGGTACATTCGCCTGGTGAAACTGCAGTGACTACTAATTTTTTTGTAATCTTGGCGACTGTCTTATCCGAACTTGCGACTGCCTTTACTTTGGTTCCATTAAGGAAGAGATAAAATTCGTTGCCGGTTTCCATGTACATGTTGCTCTGATTCAGTCCCTTTTTCACTACTTCAACTTCACAGGAATATTTCTTGCCTTCGTAGGTAGCCGTAATAACTGCTGTACCAAGCTTTTTAGCAGTAACCTTACCTGTTTTGCTTACTGTTGCAACCGCTTTCTTTGAACTTTTCCAGGTAACGCCTTCGGTTAATCCAGACAAATCAAGCTGCTGTTTATCTTTGATGAGCATTTTCACATGTTTCCTCGATATCTCTATGGCAAATGGGTCTCCTCCAGTAAACTCAGCATTCAGGACATAGATACCATTCTTAGAATCGAAGTAAAACGATGGTCTGTAATCTTCATCGGAACTAAGTTGATCCAATTTACGGTTTGGCGGAAGCTTCTTAAGTTCGCCTTTGTACTTATAGTACAAGGTGATTCCTGAATAGGTCGCGTTTTTATCAAATATTAGTATTCCATCTCCAGTAATTTTGCCTCCTTCTTCTACTACAAGACTCTTATTTATTTCAAGTCCTACAGGCTCTCCTTTACGTTTTGCAAGTGTGAGGGTCGAATTCTTGCATACTGTTACGTTATCGTATTTGTTAAATTTGGCTGTTAATGTTTTGTTGGAAGTGACAGTAAGATTAGAAGCCGCAAATGCTGTGAAACAGGTTGTAGATGCAAGCAGTAGTATGAGAGTGCAACATAGAATCCATATCTTGAATTTTCGCATAGAATCACTCCTTATTTGTGTATACTTATTAGTTAAATGAACGTATCTTATTAGAATACATTATACTGCTTATGGTAAATTCAGTCAATAGTGGCTGATGATATGATATTCTAGAATAGGACAAGAACTCGTAGTTTAATATGGTCTGCAGCATTGTTTAAATCTCATTCAACAACTGATGTGATATCTCATTACAGCTATAAATCGCCTTTGTCATTCTTGATAATAAAAAACGGGTTCAGAATAGTTATGAAAGAATCTGGAAATTTTGTTATATAGTCAATGAGTCAAAGTTAATAATATTACTATATGTTTATTACTATCCCGGTACTGTTCAAAGCTGAGAAAAAGTAATGCTGATTGGCTCGACGAACAAGTGTGGTACTGGCTTTAATGTGCAGACTTGTCTTGTAGCTCTCCATCATGTAGAGTGTCCGTAGAATACAGTTTTTGTTGGTTGGAAAAGAATAACGTCAAAGAATGGTTTGGCAGATAGGTTCAGTAACATCAACAAGGTTATTAAAAACGAGTTGTAGGTCATCGAAAAATCCTGTTTAAAACGGGTAATTTTAGAAGCATCAGGTACTTTTGTAAAACCATAGAATTCACGAAGTGGTTTCGAGTAAGCGAGAAAGGTTAAAAGAAGCTGGTCTGTAGGGATTGAGAAAATACGCTGAATGATTAAAGCCCATAGAAAAGCTTGTAAAGGGTATTTACGGGATCTTCGCGTTGATGCATAGAAATGATTTCTAAAGGAAATCGGAATAATTTGATCAATGTCGATATGAGTTTCTAATAGAGAAAGAAACGCAGGTTTGTCATTTTCAAATTTTTCTTGTCAATTTGCAAAAATATCATTTAAGGAAAGCTGTTTATATGGTATCATAGATATCAGAATAACTCCTTTCTTGGATGATTGTTTTTAGTTTTTGACAACTCTATTATACCATATCCAGTGAGGAGTTATTTGATTTTTGTGACAAGAAAATCCCGTGTTTATGCGGCTTTAGGCGTTTTGCAAACGCCTAAGTATACACACTCTATATAGTTTTTCATTCACGATCATCATGTTGCTTTTGATTATATCGAAGAGAACCTTTATAATATACTGTAGCAATAAGAAGTAGAACGAATTGTACTAAATTCCTATTTTCTTAATGGAGGGTGATGACATTGGTATACGAAATAAAAGATACATCCAAGGTTAAAGAGATTTTTAAAGGCTGGCAAGAAACATTGATTTATTCATGCCTTCAAAACGTTATGGGAAAAATATATGTTACTGATTTGAAGAACCCTAAATCAGCTTTTGCATTTGTAGGATGTTTTGGCTTTTTTGCCGGAGAACCAAATAGAGAACTTGTAATAAACAAACCCGATGGGTTTGTGATAATGGTGCCACAGGATGAAGCGTGGGCCAAATTGATTGAAGAATGTTTTCCATCTTCGAAGAGGGTAATTAGGTATGCAATAAAAAAAGATACAAACTTTGATAAAGAAGCATTGCAAAGAGAAGTAAGCAAGCTTCCAGTAGGATATGAATTAAAGCAGATAGATTCTGATATTTATGATAAATGTTTAGAGAATCCTGTGACAGCAGATTTTGTTTCTTCTTTTGAAAGCAAAGAACAATATCTGAAAATGGGTAGAGGAATGGTAATTATTAAAGATGGAAAGATTGTTGCGGGAGCATCTTCTTATACTCGTTATAATGAAGGTATAGAGATTGAAGTAGATACAGTAGAATCTGAAAGAAGAAAACATTTGGCGACAATAGTGTGTTCTGCACTTATAATAAATTGCTTGGATGAAGGTTTGTATCCAAGTTGGGATGCTCAAAATATGAGTTCGGTTCATCTGGCTGAAAAACTTGGTTATGAATTTGATCATGAGTATGTGGCGTATGAAGTTGCATCATATGTAAGAACACATTAAGTAGGAAATGTCAATATCAATCTATCATTTTGAAAATTTTCTATATGAAACTAAGGAATAAAGATAAAAAACTTGCAAAAGTATGCATTTCACGGAATTTTGAGATAGGAGAATTTTATGATAAAAGTATTATTCATCTGCCACGGCAACATCTGTCGTAGCCCAATGGCAGAATTTATTTTTAAAGATATGGTAAAAAAACAAGGAATCGCAGATCAATTTGAGATTGCTTCTGCAGCAACTAGTACAGAAGAAATCTGGAATGGAAAAGGAAATCCAGTGTATCCACCAGCAAGAGAGGAACTTGCTCGACATGGACTTTGTTGTGATGGAAAAACAGCAGTTCAGCTGAAAAAAGCAGATTATGATTACTATGATTACCTAATTGGAATGGATACCATGAACATTCGAAATATGGAACGCATGACCGGGCATAAGGGTGGTAAGATATCGTTATTACTTGATTATGCAGGAAGGCATGACAGTATTTCAGACCCTTGGTATTCTGGAAGATTCGACATTACCTATAAGGATGTCGTGGAAGGTTGTCAGGGGTTTTTAGATTATTTGTACCAACAGGGACATATCAAATAATTGTGTGTATGATTAATGCTATTTTTCTACACTTGTAGTACAATAATTTGTTACTGTCAAAAGAAGTCGAAATACGTCGAAAAAAGTAACGCCGAAATTGATTCTTTTGTAAGCAAGTAGTTTCAACTATGTTTTGAACTGCATAGTATATAATAAAAACATTGAGAGCAAAAATATGCCAGACTATGTGAATGAAAGAAACTTACTGAAACAGATAAGTGATATCGGTCAACGAGATGCTGATATTCGATCAGCCAACGATGATGGGGATCGTTGGGATGAAACATTAATCGATGATAACAGTGTCTTAAATCGAACATATGGAACATGGGTCGATGATATGGATGGTATGAATCAGACAAATGGAACACGCCGAAATGATGTCAATAATATGAATCAGATGAATCAATCACGCCGAATGGAAGTCAATGATATGAATCAGATGAATGATTTACAGCAAGAGGAAGATGACGATATGGATCGTTGGCATGGAAGGTTTGAAGATGAGGATGATGACAGAAATCTTAGGAATGGAGTAGCATCTGATTCTGAAATAAATCGTATGGATCGAATCCGTTCCGATAGTGAATTAATTGATCCGAATAGTGACGATTATATGGATCGTTGGGATGGAAACGAAATGTTTGATGATGGGTATGATGGATGGCCGAGTAATTGGACAATTCTTGCGGATGACCAAATTAGCAGGGAGGAATTTGTCGACAACCTGAGTGGCGCAGATAATCAAGGTCCAGTTGCATCCATTGTGGCACAAGAGCCAAGCACAGTGAACCAACAACCAGTGCAAGGCCTAGATCCAGAGGTGCAACGACTAGCACAAGGCCCAGGCCCAGTCGCACCACCAAGACCAGGTAGACCAGGCAACCCAGGAGGCCCAGGTCCAGACGTACCACCACCAAGACCAGGCGGTCCAGGCAGACCAGGAGGTCCAGGTCCAGTGGTGCCACCACCAAGACCAGGTAGACCAGGAGGTCCAGTGAGACCACCTCAACCAGGTCCAGGAGGCCGACCACCGAGAAGAAGATTTGGTCCACGTGAACATTTTCCACGGAATAACTTCCCAGCTCCACAGAATGAGATTCTATTTCTTCAGGATGGCATTATCCGTGCAATCAACCGAGTTGGAATCAATGTACAGGTCACAGTAGCATTGAGTGTTGTCACGATACCGAACCAGAATCAGCTGATCACATTAATTGTTACACCGAATACTGTAATTCGGGATCAGAATTTCCGTGCAATCAGAGTAAATAATCTTCGTGTTGGCATGTTCATTTCCGCGGCTTACTCGAGTCGATTTACTAGAAGTATTCCACCGCAGACTATAGCATTTAGTATTATCGCATTTATTGAAGAACCATTTACGGTGACTAGCGGAACAATCATCAATCGAGACAATAGACTTCGAACGATCACCATTGGTAATCCAAATAATATCAATACACAAGTCATCTTTAATGTCACAGACGATACGGAAATTTTTGGACCAGGTGGAGCAAGAGTTCGTTTCAATCGTCTACGTGTTGGAGATCTAATCCGAGTAGAACATTCCAATGCACAGACCGCAAGCATTCCACCTAGAACGACTGCATTCAGAATCTTTATATTAAATTAGATTACAACGGAATTGATGCTATCTATCAATGAGTTTGCATGTATAGAATCAAACGTAAAAGCCACACTATTTAAGAAGTTATGAAAGGTGGTCCTTTACGATGATGAAATTTTTTGAATGCAATAATGACAGTTTAGTAATTCCTGTAACAAAGAACTTTACGAATGAAAGTTCTCTTCAGAATGCAGATGAGATTACACCAAATAGTGTAGATGCAGCAAAAGAAAAACATATGCCGGTTGTAACTTGTACAGAAAATTTGATTACAGTCAATGTTGGCAGTGTTGCACATCCAATGACAGAAGAGCATTCGATCACAACTGTTATGTTGGAAACACAAAAAGGCGGGCAGTATCAATTCTTGCCACCAGACGGTGAGCCAATTGCAAAATTTCAGGTTGCTTCTGGGGATCGTGCAGTTGCGGCATATGCATATTGTAATCTGCATGGACTTTGGAAAGTAGATATCGACTAGAATAACGTTTTAAAATATTAGAAAATAGAAGGGAGTGTCGCTTTAGCGATTTGAAAAATCACTAAACGGTGCTTCCTTTTTTGTTGGAATAGCGTAGTGCACTTTTTGGCTAATTATAGCATATATGTGTCGGACTATGATAAGTTTATCTTCTGGAATTAGTATGGTAATGATTTGTTACTCTCAATTAATTACTACTCCTGTAAAAAAATATAATTCCTAAAAATTACAGGTAAAAACTATGTCGATATCTGTCAAGCTCATACTTCTTTACATGTAAAAAAAATAGTATCTTTATAATTACCTGTATTTATTTAGGTTCTACTTAACTTCTAAACACAATTTACATATAAATTACTTAATTTTCTTAAATTTACCCGTAATCATTCGTATCCACCGAAACCAAACAAATCAAATTTACATACAATTTTATTGATTTTCTTAAATTTACCCGTAATCATTCATATAGATCAAAATCTATTTCATCGAGTATCATATAAACTTGCATGACCTATTTAGGTAGCATAATGCTGTCACGTATTGGATTTACTATGATTTAAGGCATCGAGAAAATATTTTGTTCATCTATACTAAAAAGCTCTAGAAAAATGTGGTTTGGATCAAATCCCTAAGCGATTCCGTCAACTTTAAGAAACCAACTGTAACTTAGTACGACAGCCCCATTTATTTTCTAGTTCTATTATGTGTTGAAACGATTAGATGCTCGAACCTCCCCACACTTTGAAAAAATTAAAACTAGAAACATAGAAAAGCTTAGTGTATAATAGCTTAGAGAAAATAGGAAGTAATGCTAGATATTATCTACTTGTTAGCTTTACTGAAAGGAGTGATTAATCGAATTGAAACATTGTGGGACAAAAACACTTGAAACGAATCGATTAATATTACGTCGATATACTTTAAATGATGCAGAGGCAATGTATAAAAACTATGCTTCAAGTGAAGAAGTTGTGAAGTTTTTAAATTTTCCGGTACATACAAATGTAGAAGTAAGTAAATCCGTGATTCAGGAATGGATCGATAGTTATGAGAAAGATAGTAGTTACATATGGGCAATCGTTTTAAAAGAAAATGGGCCTGAGCCAATTGGAACCATTAGTGTTGTAGAGCAGAATGAGGGTGTTGGAATGGTCAATATCGGATACAGCATTGGAGAAAAATGGTGGCATCAGGGAATTACGTCAGAAGCATTGCATGAAGTTATGAGATTCTTTTTTGAAGTCGTCGAAGTAAATCGTGTGGAATTGTGTCATGATCCGAACAATCCTCATTCTGGAGGTGTTATGAGAAAATGCGGATTAAAATATGAAGGAACTTTGCGAAGAGTAGGCATGAATAATCAAGGAATATGTGATTCTTGTTATTATGGCATGCTTCGGGAAGAGTGGAACGATGAAAAAATAGGGAGAAGTGATAAATGAGAAAGTTAAAGTATGCAACAGCCATTATGTTATTATCTGTAATGGTTTGTGGCTGCCAGAAACAAGCCGAAACGGTATCCATTTATGACAGGGGACTCGAACTCATTCACGATATGGTCGAATTAGTAGATAGTGACGTTTATAGTCAATTGATTGGAGTTAACACGCTACAAGACATCGTAGATAAAATCAAGGAAGTAGATTATAAAACTCCAAAATCCGTGTATAGAGTCACATTATCAGACGATTTGGTTTCTGCAATTATGACAAGCGAAGAACAAGATACTTATGGGATGAAAGAAATGTCACCAGAGTTAAAAGAGATTTTTCAACAAAAACTCTTTCAGAGTATACCAGTGCAGGCTAATGGCCGTTTTGGTGCTACAGAACTAGCGGTCGTTGGTAGCTATACTGTTAATCAGACGTTTTCCAGCAAAGAAATTAAAACTAATCAATATTACGTTTATGTATTTGATCAAGGATTTCCGATCATTGTAGATTTTACTGTGGGTGAAGATCACTCAGTAAATGCGAATGGACATTTTATTATGACAAATGACTTTGATGACACCGTAGAAGGGATTAAAACACTTATGAATTTGCCAGGTGTTCTTGAATGCAATATTGAGAAAGTTAATAAGTAACGTGGATTAAGCATCTGGTGAAATGTAGAAATGGAGTAGAAATGAGCGAGATATTATGTTCGACAGGAGCAATTATTGGACGAAGAAATGGACGAAATTTTCATCTGTTACCAGAATTGGCGGCACAAATTAACTGCGATGGATTTGAGTTGATGATGTATATGGACTGGTATGAGAAAACAGAGGAACTTGTGCATATGCTAAAGGAAGAAAAGTTATATATTCCAGTCATGCATTGCGAGAAATTTATTGGAGAGAAAATCGGGAATGGAGATTTTGAGTTAGCTTTTAAGCAATTTGAGGTGAACTGTCAGATTGCACAACAGATTGGTGCAAGCAAAATGGTGTTGCATTTATGGAATGGAATGATTTCTGACAATCATTTTGAGAATAATATCAAAGCATATCCTAATTTGGAGGAAATTGCAACCCGATATGCAATTGATTTATTAATAGAGAATGTCGTATGTAATCGAGAAGATCCCATGAGCCATTGGTGCGAATTACGCCGAATATACCCGAAGATCCACTTTATTTACGATACGAAAATGGCACAGTTTCATGATCAGGAGAGCTTGCTATATGAAAAAGAGTACGAATGGCTATGGAAAGAGGATCACATTCATCATTACCACGTAAATGATTATGCAGGCGGTTATATGGACTGGAGTAATCTTAACGTACTTCCTGTCGGAACAGGAGGTATCAATTTTCAACGTTTTTTTCAATTCATTGATAAAATAGGCTATCGAGAGACCTTTACTTTAGAAGCTCCTGGGATGAGAGAGGATGGTTCGGTCGATATTGCGATGCTAAATAAGCAAATTGCGGATGTTCGGCAGCTTCTTACGAAGTATGTCAAGTAACCAACATGCTTTCTATAAAGGTTCGATTAAAAAAATAGGATGTAATCTATCTTTATGAAAATGCGTATCCAGTCATCGTTGATTTTTCATCTGGGGAAGATTATACGGTCAGCGCAACAGGGCATTTTCTTATGAACAAGGAGATTGGTAGTATAGAACAAGAGATCGAAACATTTTTACATAACAATGAATTTCTCAATGGATGTAAAGTGGAAAAGGTCAGTAAATAAGCATAAAAATGTAGTTGTAATACTGGAGTGATAGTATGAGTTGGGATGTCTTTTTAGTTCGAACTAAGACGAAAGTTCGAACTTATGGTGAAGTGACCGATGAGAATGTGATCTGCTTTAGCCGAGATGAAGTCATTGATGAAATAAGAAATCTTGTAAGAGATTATGGATTTCAAGTAGAGGACATAGACCAAGAATTTGTTTATCTTCGAGGTGATGGATGGAGTATTGAATTTTGCTTCTATGAAGATTATGAACCTTTCGATATCATTGAAATGGGTGTGCGGGGAGTAAAGGAACCAACTGTGGTTTTTCGAAGACTAGAGCATGATTTCAATGCACGGATCTATGATGTTCATGGTGGCAAATTCTTGGATGAGGATGGTACTTCAGGTTTTGACGAATGGATACGCTTTACGGATAAAATTATTGCGGATATCAATCGGAAAATTCATTAGTTGAAAGGAATGTATCTAATAAAAGTTGGATATCCTGTCTTATAAATTATGAAGAACGTCATAATTTCGAAATGAATACTTCGAATTTTTGCAAATGTAGCATCATTATTAGCATCTATATAATCTAACAGATAGTAGTTCCAAAGCCAAGGGATTTGTGCCAGATGGTCGGAATTTTGTGCCCAGGACACAAGAAAGAAGCAAGAAAGTTCCAAAGCAGACTCCTTCTAATAAATAATGCAAAATAATAGGGTGTCGTATTAGCAATTAAAGAAATTGCTAAGCGACACCCTCTTGTGCTATAAGAAAATAATATTCAATTCAGCGCGATAGGTGGCTTTTATCAACTCACACTCTCATTGTTAAGAATTAGAGCAAAAGTCCTATTTTTTCTTCATCAAATGATTGTATGATATTGTAGATTTTTCTTAAATGGTATATAATTACAACAGTAAACTAATGTACGTGACTTAAGTTAAGATATCCTAATGTAGCTAGTTTTCTTACTTATTAAGGAGGAAAGATGAAAAAGCAGCGAAGGATTATTGGTGTAATTGCTAGTCTGGTTGAAGTTGGTACTCAGGCTGATATGATGAAGGGAATATGTGAAATCGCGTTTGCTCATAACTATGATGTTTTAGTGTTTTCTATGTCGGTGAAACAGCATGCGCGAATGTTATATCAGACAGGAGAAATCAATATTTACAACTTAATCAATTATGAATTATTAGATGGAATTATCATCATTCCGGATACAATACGTATACCAGGCCTTGTAGAACATATAACATCCGAGATTAAAGAAAAATTTAGTGGTCCAGTAATCAGTCTTGATTATAGAGTCGATGGCTTTATGAACTTAGAATTTGATGATGTGAAATCCATGGAAATACTCACGGATCATCTGATTGATACACATCATTATATGAATGTAGCTTGTATGACTGGCCCCAAAGAGCATCCTCATGCCATCCGCCGTCTTCAGGGATACATAAACTCGTTAGAAAAACATGGAATTGAAGTAAAGGAAGAACAGATCTACTATGGCGATTTTTGGTATAATGAGGGGAAGCGGGTAGCAGAGCATATGTTGCATATTCTTCCAAAGTTACCGGATGCGTTGATCTGTACTTGTGATGTTATGGCAATCAGTGTCATTAATGCGTTGAAAGAACAAAATATATATGTACCAGATGACATTGCAGTTGTCGGTTTCGATGCACACTCTAGTGGGTTGTATTTTAAACCTTCAATAACATCGATGCGACATAATTCTAAGCTACTTGGTAAATATGCGATGACGCATATGATAGAAGCATTAGACCAGATTCCATTTACGACATTACAGGAAGATACCGCTAACTTACTATTACAGGAAAGCTGTGGATGTGAACATACGGATGAATATGTGGATTATCAAAAGTTATGTTTTTTAGATGATGACTATACGGATAGCTTTTACAGCGTTTATAATTTTATGTTTGAAGAACTGGTATCTGCAGATACACTTCAGGTTTTATCGGAACGAATGTGTGAACATACGTTTCAATTAAATCAATTTGATAATTTTTATCTGGCGCTTTGTGATAACTGGGATTATGTTGGCTTTAGTGAAGAAACTGCGAGAAACTATAATACGAAAAGTTACACAAATAAGATGCATCTTCAGGTAGTAAAGAAAGAGAATACAAATATCTATAACAAAGAAGTCTTTCCTTCCTCTATTATGCTCCCTGAGATTTGGGCGGATCGAGAGAAGCCTGCTGTTTTTTATTTTAATCCAGTTCACTTTAATGATCGTTGTTTCGGATATGTGGTTACGAGTTATACAACGCCAAATACCATATCCAATATTCACCGGGACTGGCTTCGAATGGTTGGAATTGCACTTGAGAATTTAAGAGTTAAGAATAATTTCCGTTATTCGAATGAACAGCTTGAGGAGTATGCACAGATTGATAGTTTGACGAAAATCTATAACCGTAATGCGTATGCAAAATATAGTAATTCTTTCTTTACAAAAGCACTACAAGGTCAAAAAGAATTGCTAATTCTAATGGGCGACTTAAATAATCTTAAACATATCAATGATACGTTTGGGCATATCGAAGGAGATAATGCAATACAATTATGTGCGTTAGCATTTCAACGGGTCTGTTCCGCAAATGAAAAATGTTTTCGTTATGGAGGAGATGAATTTATTCTATTTGGTGCTGGCAATTATACGAGCTTACAGGCAAAACACTTGGTGAAGGAGATACATTCTTACCTGGATCAATATAATGAAAGTAACGATAAACCATATGATATTACGATTAGTGTTGGATTTTGGTGTGGACAGATAGAAGAAGACCATGATCTTGATTATTATATTAAGCTCACGGATAGTTCAATGTTTGATATGAAGCAAAAATATAAAAGAGAACATCCGAATATTGTGGTATCCGCGAAGTAAAAAGACAGGGTTTTGAAAAACAGCAAAGGAAAAGTTATGCCGCTTCTTATTCGTTTTGCAATTCCACTGATGTTGGGAGATCTGTTTCAACAGTTATATGGAGCCACCGATTCTGTAATCGTAGGAAAATATGGGGGAGATTTTGCATTAGCATCTGTTGCATCAAGTACATATTTGCTTCGTATGATCTTAGGATTATTTACTGGGATTTCAGCAGGTGCGAGCGTTATCATACTCAATGTAAAGGAGCTGGTCAAAAAGATAAATTAAGCTCCGTCATTCATACGATGGCAGGCCTGACACTAGTGGGAGGAATCCTTTTGTCCTTGGTGAGTATGGCGATTACAAGACCATTATTGATCATGTCTTGTATCTGGATGGGTGGATCATAGACACCACGGATGAATTTCATGGTAAGTACAAGATCGAAGATGGAACGGTTGGTATTGCGGATGGAGCATTTACGTATGAGCGTTTTTCAGA
This sequence comes from Clostridiales bacterium, assembly GCA_029098165.1. Classification (GTDB taxonomy): domain Bacteria; phylum Bacillota; class Clostridia; order Lachnospirales; family Lachnospiraceae; genus Lachnoclostridium. Next base: position 18,504 of record JAQXNU010000081.1, on the reverse strand, counting down.
AAAAGGGTATGAAAAATTTGTGGCTGTCCAAAGGTAACGGTTTATTGTAAAAAAGAATCTAAAGTCGAAAGTTATATGAAAGAGTATGAGATTTCGTATGCGGAGAGAATCTAATTGAAAGAATGATTGCAAACGAGAAAGGAGTCATCATTTTGATATGTCCCAAGGTAAATCGCACGGGGAGCATATCGAAACGTTGGCTCCTATTTATATTATGTTCAGTGTTATCTTAACAGCTACATCTTTGGGTTCGCATATTCAGGTAAGATTGCGGTTCCATCCTTTAAACTGAGATATGGTGAGAAGGCAAATGACATATCATCATAGGAGACGGTGATCTGTACATTGGAGCAGATATCACTTGGATTGCAGAGAACAAATACTGGTTTATCAGAGTCTAGGATTGTCTCTATATTTGTGTGTTCAAAGTCTGTGAATAGCTCGACTTTGATCGTTGTAGTTTCATATTTTGGAATAATCAAATAGCATTCCATACCACTTAGGTCAGCAACTTCATACTCTGTCAGATTATGTGCTTTGGCATAATTCGAAATTTGTTCTTTTGAAGTGATCGCATCGATATAAGAAGTGGCAAATTCATAGTTATCATCGAGTGTTCCGATGCCTTCGTAATATGTAGTAAGTTTCTGAACAGAAACTGTGGAATCTGTTACTGACGTTGTAGGTTCGTTTTCTTTATCAACTGTATTTGTGCCCACCTCGTTCTCATTATCCAGTAGTTTTGTACCTGTTTCTCCCTCTTTTTCTTTTGTCATTTTGTCTACATCTTCCTTATTTTCAGTAATTTTCGTATCGGAAACTTTATTGGAAGACGAACCACTTTCCGTTGGCACAGATTCTGTAATCATTGGAGTAGCAGTTATCTCATTTGAATTGGACTTATTGTTTGAACAGGCGCTCAAGCTAAGCATTAATATCAATGTAGATATGATTAATAATTTTTTGTTCTTCATAAGTTAATCCTCCCACTTGCATTATACTTGAAATAATCTCAACTGTCCTCAAATTAAGTAAATTGTTAATAAAACTTAAGAATATTAAGAAAGTATACACAGCTTAGAAGGAAATATGATATATGAGGAGATATTCAAAGAGTGAGTGACTTTGGATTCCTGACGTAGAAATATGCCATAAGAATCCATAGATGAGAAAAAAAACTCTAACAAGCGGTGGCTTTGAATAGAAGAAAGGGGTAATTGGTCGTGGGAGTCCAAAGGTAAGAAGGAAAGTATCCAAAGCACACCGAATCGGATTCGAGACGGAGTATTTAGTCATAGAATCCAGCAAATCTAAGAAAGTAATATTACAATATCAGAATTTAAATTGGCGATCCATTACAAAAAGCAAAAGACAGAATAATTTTTTCGTAAAACTAAGCAAAAAGTTAGAAAGACTGTCATCACTAAAACAAGCTAATAGTCAGAAAAATCGTTGCCATCAGAGAGGCTACGAGAGATACAACTGTGATTTGAGTATTGATGGAAGGGCCAGCTGTATCTTTAAATGGATCGCCTACAGTATCACCAACAACTGCAGCTTTATGACTGTCAGAACCCTTGCCATCGCAGTTGCCAGCTTCGATATATTTCTTCGAATTATCCCAAAGACCGCCAGAATTGGACATAAAGAGAGCAAGCAAGAGACCACTGACGATATTACCAGTCAGGAAACCACCAATCGCATGCACGCCTCCAATCAATCCGACAATCACTGTCATAATAATCGTAAATAAACTAGCAGGTAACAATTCTTTAATAGCACCTTTGGTTGCAATCGTAATACATTTATCATATTCTGGTGTAACGTCATCTTTACCTTCTTTGAGACCAGGAATCTCTTTGAACTGACGATGAATCTCAAAGACCATTCGTTGAGCGTTTCGATTGACTCCGAGCATCAATAAAGCAGAGAACACTGCCGGAATGCTGGCACCAACTAACATTCCGAAGAATACGAGTGGATTCATAATATCAAAAGAAGTAATCTCTTCTAATAAGTCAAGAGGATGGAGGAGGTTGTGAGCAGAAACTGCTTCATTTACTTCACTGATAAATGCACCCAACAGAGAAATTACAGTAAGTCCCGCTGCTCCGATTGCAAATCCTTTTGTAATTGCTTTTACGGTGTTGCCGGCACTGTCTAACTGATCGGTAACTTCAAGCACCTCATCACCTAAATCTCCCATTTCTGCAAGGCCACGGGAATTGTCTACGATAGGTCCATAAGCATCGTTAGAAACAATCATACCGACGATGGATAACATGCCAACGGCAGCCATCGAGATACCAAACATCGAATATCCTGAGCCAAGAGGGGCACATAAACGATAAGCAGAAAGAGCGGAAAAACCAATTCCAATCAGACTTGGAAGCGTACTTAAAAAGCCATAGGAGACACCAGAAAGGATCGTAAATGCTGGACCACTCTTAGAAGCCTCTGCTACCATGTGAACTGGCTTTCTACGATCATCCGTAAAATAGTCACTTGCAATACCGATGATTACACCAACGACTAGACCGATCATCGAAGCTCCCCAGATTCGCCATTCAAAACCAAAGATTGCAGTGGTTGCGGCAGTGAGTATTGCAAAAATACCTGTTGTTACATACGTGCTGTTATTGAGAGCACTTGTTGCATTGCCACGTTTTCCGATACGAGCGGTAGCAACACCAATTATGGAAGATAGAAGTCCGAGGGCAGCATACGCAAAGACCGTGCAGGAAGCTTTGACTGGCTCCTGTAAGGAGCCTGCCATAATCAAAGCAGCAGACATACTAGCTACATTGGAGTCGAAGAGGTCTGCTCCCATTCCGGCTACATCCCCAACATTGTCACCAACATTGTCCGCAATTACCGCTGGATTTCGAGGATCATCTTCCGGTATTCCAAGTTCCACTTTACCAGTCAGATCGGCACTGATATCAGCCGTTTTCGTAAAGATTCCACCACCTGCTTTGGCAAACAGAGCAAGGGAACTAGCACCAAAACTGAATCCTAAGAGTGCGGTAGTGTTGCCAGTAATCAGTATAATCAAAGCAACTCCTAGAAGACTGCTTCCAACCACAGCCATACCCATAACGGCTCCACCACGGAAACCACACATAAATGCTGGTTTAATTCCATATTTCGCAGCTTCTGCGGTTTTTACATTAGCAATGGTTGCTATCATGATACCAATTTTACCTGCAAGGGCAGAAAAAACAGTACCAAACAGATAGGATAGCATCATCGTAAGATTATCAAGAAACTCCGACTTCCAAATAGGAGCCGGGAGAAAAAGAAGGATAACTATGCCAGCGATGCCAGCAAATTTAGCTAAAACGGTATATTCTTTTCTAAGAAAGGTATTTGCCCCGTTTTTGATCAACTGACTAACATTCGATATTTTTTCATTGGAAGATGGTTGTTTCGCAACATAACGATAGAGCCATCCGGCAAAAAAAAATGCAGCGACAGAGATCACGAGAGAGGCGATGAGAAATAAAGTTAGGTGTAAATCCATAATATCTCCTAAAAAATATTAAGATAGCACTATTATTATATTGAAATAAAGATATGGGTGTGCATAAAGAAAGAGCTAAGAAACCATCAGTATTCGTTGATCGTTGCTAAGTATTGAGGAAAATTCTTCTATTGAATATTCAAGAAAAAATGGATAAAATTATTATGTAATGGTTTACCATAAGAATTTACATTATTTAGGAGAGTTTATTTATAAAGGAGAAAAGGATATGTTAGCAGTAGGAACAAAAGCTCCAGATTTTACATTATTGGATCAGGATGGTAATGAAGTCAGCTTGAGCAATTTCAAAGGACAAAAAGTAATCATTTACTTTTATCCTAAAGACAGCACACCAGGATGTACAAGACAAGCATGTGCGTTTCAGGCAGCCATCAGCCAATACGATGAAAAAGCAATCAAAGTGATCGGAATCAGCAAGGATAGCGTAAAAAGTCATAAAAACTTTGCAACCAAGCAAGGATTAACATTTACGTTGGTGTCCGATCCGGATCGCGTTGCGATTGAAGCTTACGATGTATGGCAGGAAAAGAAATTGTATGGTAAAGTGAGCATGGGCGTTGTTCGAACGACTTACCTTATTGATGAGAATGGTATGATAGAAAAAGTGTATGAAAAGGTAAAACCAGACGTAAATGCTTCCGAAATTTTAGAGTATTTGAATGAGAGCAAGAGTGAATGATTGTTTTAATTTCTCCAGCGAAGACAATGAAAAAGAATGTGTTAGCGAACGATCGTCAGCTAGAGTGCCCGATGTTTGTCAAAGAGTCACTTAAGATTTTGGATGTGATGAAACAATTATCCTCCGAAGAGATTCAAAAACTCATGAAAGTAAATGAGAAGATTGCGCGTGAGACGCAGAAGAATTATCAGAAGATGACCTTTGATGATCAGGGAATGCCGGCACTGTATACGTACGATGGAATTCAGTACAAAGCAATGGAGACTCATACGTTTACAAACGAAGAGATGGAATTCGCCAATGAGCATATTCGAATTTTAAGCGGATTGTATGGGATACTTCGACCAAATACGAGCATTTATCCATATCGATTAGAAATGCAGTTAAAGGTTACGATCGGAGAAAAAAAGAATCTCTATGAGCATTGGAAACAACCATTGGCAATGCATTTTCTTGAATTAGAACAACAGACGGCACCGAAAACTTATATCAACCTTGCTTCGAAGGAATATAGTAAAGTTGTCGAAGAGCATCTTAACCAGACTGATCGTTTTATCACCTGTACATTTAAGGTGGTCAAGAATGGAGTACCAAAAGTAGAATCCACAGCATCAAAACAGGCGCGTGGTGCGATGGTACAAGCAATCATAAAAAATCGTTGGACTACACCAGAACAGTTAAAGCAGTTTGACTGGAATGGATATCAGTTTGATGAAAAGGGCAGTAGCACATCCGAATATGTGTTTCTAAGAAAGTAATTTTTCTAAAAAGACAGTAAATTTCGAAAATTGACTTGACAAATCAAGAAGAAAGTAATATATTATTTCAAACAATGTATATTTGATCGAAAAGCTATGAAGAGAAGAGTAATCTTATAAAAAGATTTCAGAGAGTCTGTGATTGCTGGAAGCAGATATCTTTTGTAAGACGAAGCAAGCCTCGGAGCCGCATACGGATCGCAAGAATTCAATCATCCTAAAGGAAGGATGAATATCTTTTGTGCGTGATGCTATGACGTTTGTCTACGTTACAAGACTAGAGTATGAACCAGCATTGGAAGTACTTGATGAGGCTGTCATGGTGACATGACAGTGAACTTGGGTGGCACCGCGGATAATGATTCGTCCCTTGAAATGTAAATTATTTCAGGGGGTCTTTTTTTATGTTTTCAAAACGTATAAAACCAGGAGAACGTCCATGTTTTCCTAAAAAAGCTGTGATTACAGCAGGTATGCCTTACGGCAATAAAAATCTTCATTTTGGACATGTTGGTGGCATGTTTATTCACGCCGACATCTTTGCAAGATTCTTAAGAGACCGTATCGGTAAAGACAATGTTATCTTTGTATCCGGAACCGACTGTTATGGTTCTCCTATTCAGGAAAGTTACCGTAAATTAGTTGCTGACGGTTATCAGGGTTCCATTGAAGATTACGTGATGATGAATCATAAAAGCCAGGAAGAAACTTTAAAGAAATACGAAATCAGCTGTAATATGTTTGCGGGTTCTGCAATCGGTGAAGCAAAAGAGATTCATCAGGAAGTATCCAACTGGTTATTCGAAGAACTTTACAAGCTTGGATACATTAGACAGGAATCTACACCACAGTTCTATGATGAAGAATTTAATGTATATTTAAATGGTCGTCAGGTAGTTGGTAGATGTCCAATCGTTGGATGTACGTCAGAACACGCATATGCAGATGAGTGTTCTTTAGGACATCAGTACATGCCAAGTGAACTGATCAATCCGATTTCCGTATTATCCGGGAAAAAGCCAGCATTCCGTAACGTAACAAATTGGTATTTCGTATTAGATGAATGTATTGAGCCATTAAAAGAGCGTTTAAACTTCTTACGTAAAGAAACAAATACAAGAAGATATCAGATGGACATCATTGATGAATTCTTAAAGAAACCATTGATCCATGTTCCAAGAAAGTATTTTGAAGATCTTGTAGAATTAGAAAGTAAACTTCCGGCTCATACAACAATCGATGAAGAAAAGAAGAAATCTGTTACATTTGAATTCGAAACTTTAGAGTTACGTGACGAAGCAAGAAAGACGTTAGAAGAGTTAGGAATTCACTATACTGCAGGTAAGACATTAGTTCCTTTTCGTTTATCTGGAAATGTTTCTTGGGGCGTAAAAGTACCAGATAAGGAAGACTTAAAAGACTTAACGTTCTGGGTATGGCCAGAATCCTTATGGGCACCGATTTCATTTACTCAGACCTATTTGGAATCGATCGGTCATAACAAGGAAGAATGGAAAGAATGGTGGAACGGAGAAGATTCTTTCGTTTACCAGTTCATCGGAGAAGATAACATCTATTTTTACTCCATCGCAGAGATGGCGATGTTCCAGGCATTAAGCAAGGGCGATACTAAGATGAAGCTTCCACACATCATTCCAAACCGCCATGTATTATTTATGGATACTAAGGCGAGTTCAAGTTCTGAGATCAAGCCACCAATGGCAGATGAATTGCTTACGTACTACACTCCAGAGCAACTTCGTATGCACTTTATGAGTCTTGGTTTATCTAATAAGAGTACAGGATTTAAGCCACAGGTATTTATGAAGGAAGAAGAACGTGTTGGCGTGGATATGGTATTAAAAGATGGAAACTTGTTAACTAACGTATTTAATCGCTTGATCCGTTCCTGTTTCTATGCTGCTCAGACGAACTTCGATGGCAAGATTCCAGAAGGTGAAGTGAGCGAAAAGATCCTAAACCTTGCAGAAGAAAAAGTTACAGAATATGAGCGTCATATGTACAATCAGGAATTCCATAGAATTTCTTATGTTCTTGATGAATATATCCGTGAAATTAATAAGTACTGGACAAATCAGATTCGAACTGCAGATAATAACGATGACATGGAACTTAGAAAGCAGACATTAATCGATTGTTTCTATGCTTGTAAGGTAATGGCTGTTCTTGTTCATCCAATCGCACCAACTGGATGTGAGATGTTCCGTGAGTATATCAATATTTCTGAAGATTTATGGAGTTGGGATCATATCTTAGAACCGATTTCCTCTTATGTAGGTGATCTTTCCAAACATGAGATGAAGTTCTTAGAGCCAAGAGTAGACTTCTTTTCTAAGTTAGAAAGTCAGTATGAATAAACAATAAAAAAGAAGGTCTTATTGTCTAGAAATAGGACAGTAAGACCTTTTGTATTTTCGATGAACTGAGAGATTATTTCTTCCGTTTAAGCAATTGGAAAACTACCCAGATTCATCATAAATAAAGAAAAGGAGTATTAAGTAAGTAAGCGTTAGGAATTAGAAACTAATTTCTTCGTTTTCCATCGTCCAGACAGATAACGAATGATACATATAATTGCAGTGGTTACCCATGTAAATCCTGTTGTGATCCAGATTCCCCAGTAGCCAATGCGCGGAATTCTTGTAAAGATATTGGAGTATCCAATACGGCATACAACTTCGGTAAATCCGTTGATCATTGCAAATAAAGTATCTCCACAGCCATTTAAAACGGCTCGTGGAACATAGATCATACCAAGGCCGAAGTAGCACAGGGAGTTGATACGTAGAGCTTTCATACCAATGTGGATGACCTCAGGATCCTTAACAAAGAATCCAACAATCGTCTCTCCAAACAGATAGGCGATTGGTATCAACACCATACTAAAGATTAACGCAACCAGAATCGACTGACGGAATCCTTTTCTAACTCGGTCGACTTTATTTGCTCCGATATTTTGACCGGAATAGTTGGTAATTGCCATACTAAGGGAAGAGTACGGCTGTTGTACAATTTGTTCAATACGGCTGACAATGGTATATGCAGCCATTACCGTATCTCCAAAACTGTTGACAATGCCCTGCAGGACCATCATAGATACAGCAATCATAGAATTTTGCAGTGCAATTGGAATTCCAAGTTTAAATGACATACGAATGATCCTTTTATCTGGTTTTAAATGTTCTTTCGTCAGACGAAAATACGGTATCTTGCGATAAGCGTATAGAATACTTACGATAGCAGAGATCATCTGGGAAATGACCGTTGCAAATGCAACGCCAAATACCCCCCACCCAAAAGTTAAGACGAATATAAGGTCAAGAATGACATTCGTGATACTTGAGAGAATCAGAAAATACAGTGGAGTCTTCGAATCACCAAGAGCTCGTAAGATACTTGCAACTCCATTATACAGTGTGACAAAAATGATACCAAAACAGCTGGTACGCATATATGTAATCGATTCTCCAATAATATGGTCAGGTGTCTTAAGCAGTCGAAGGACAGCGGGACAAAGCGCATAAGCCAAGATACTTACAACAAGACCAGCACTGATCAGTACGTAAACCGAGTTGGCGATAGTAGCGCGTACACGCGCTTCGTCCTTTGCTCCAAAATACTGTGAGACGATGATACCGATACCCACTGAAAGGCCAAGCGCTAAGGAAAAAAAGAAAAAGTTAATGGAACCACAGGTTCCAACTGCAGCTAGTGAATTCTTTCCAACAAAGTTTCCCACGATCACGGAGTCTACCATGTTGTATAGTTGTTGAAAGATATTGCCAAGCAGCAGTGGCAAGGTAAAACGGATGATATGCCCCATGGTGCCGCCCGTAGTCATATCTTTAATATTCTTATTCATATCTTGTGTCCTCCATTGAAATCATTGAATAAGTACGTACATAGATTTTCTATGCAAAAAGCATTATAATCCTTTAAAAACAGAAATACATCCTATCCATTGTTTTTTTTTGCTCATTTTTTGTCCTATTAGCAAGAATTATTCTTCGATACAGTATTTATTAAATACTATTATGCATTATTCTTGATACTTTTCTATGAATTCGTTATAATGATATGGACAAAATATGATAATACTAAACAAGTTAGATAATTTGAGGTGAAGGGATGAAGAACTTAGATCAATTTGAAAATCGAACCTTTTCCAATCCGATTAATGTAATACATAAGCAGTATTATCCAGTGAAGTTTCCGAAACACTGGCATAAATATGTTGAAATCATAGCATTTATCGAGGAAGCGCCGGAAGAGATAGAAGCTGTGGTAAATATCAATCAAGAATCCTTTATTCTTCACTCTTATGATATTTTGTTTGTGTGGCCAGGGGAATTACATGAAATTGTAGATAATAGAGGAAAAGGTCTTATGGCTTTACAGTTTCCAATTAACGTAATCAGTGAAGTGCATGACCTAGCCATTAATCTTAATTTGATTCGAAGCTGCCATCTTATGACACAAAAGAATGACTATACGTTTGTACATAAAATATTAGATTATATTCAGCAAATTAATGACATTGATATAGGAAATACCCCATTTGCTGGGGTTAAAATGCTGATTCAAGTTTACGAGATTCTTCAGACACTTGGATCCTATCTGATTGAAGAGAATAAGAATCGATTTGTTCCGACAAGTGGAAACAATCTAACGACAGAGAAGATCTTACATGCCTGCGCATATATTCAGGACAACTGTGAAAATGATCTCATGCTTGAAAAAGTAGCAGCGTTATATGGATTTAGTCCTTGTTATTTTTCTCGATGTTTTAAGAAGGTGACAAACTATAATTTTGTAGAGTATCTATCCTTACAACGTGTCAAAAAAGTTCAAATGCTATTGACGAATACTAAAATATCCATAACCGATGCGGCCTTTCAAATTGGTTTTCGTAGTATTTCAACATTTAACCGTGTATTTCGACACGTTAGCGGATGCTCACCGAGTGAATATAAAAGATATTATACAAGTGAATAATTGTAACAAAGCATTCTATTAAATAGAATAGAATGAGATTCACTACAATGTAATTACCTTACATATAGGAGGAAATTCTTATGAAAGATCCATTAGAAAAAATAGAACTTCAAGTAAAACGAAATAATCTAGAATCATTTGAACTGAACCATGTTTTTCTTACGAATGAGTATATGCGGAATGCTTCAGAAAAAGAAATTACGTATTTATTATCGCTGGATTCTCAGAGACTATTAGCTGGATTCTATGATAATGCAGGAATAACTAAAAATGTTACAAGATATGGCGGATGGGAGAACCTTCTAATTGGCGGTCATACCATTGGCCATTATATGACAGCATGTGCGAATGCATATTGTTGCAAAAATACATCGGACGAACAAAAAGCGCAGCTTTTGTCTAAATTAACGGAACTTGTAGATGGTCTTTTTGAATGTCAGCAAGCAATTGGAACGGGGTTTATCTTTGGTGCGACCGTTCTAGATCGAGAGAATATCGAACTTCAGTTTGACCATGTGGAACAGGAAAAAACGGATATCTTTACACAGGCCTGGGTTCCGTGGTATACGATGCATAAGATTATGGAAGGACTTATCAGTGTTGCTTCGATGAAAAAAGTATCTTTATCCGAACGCTCCTTAACTGTTGCTACAAACCTTGGAAATTGGATTTATCGACGAGTAACTTCTTGGTCTGAAGAAGTGAGAAAGACGGTTTTGAAAACGGAGTATGGTGGGATGAATGACTGCCTTTATGACCTATATCAGTTAACGGGGGATAAAAAGTTTGCTAAGGCTGCTCATGTATTTGATGAAATCGATTTATTTGAGAAAGTATACTTAGCAAATGCTGGAGATCATGTGCTAGAAGACCTCCATGCCAATACAACAATTCCTAAATTTTTGGGAGCATTAAATCGTTATATTTCATATCGAAATGACCCATCGCAAGATGCAGTCATCTATCTGTTATATGCAGAAAAGTTCTGGGATTTGGTGGTGAACCATCATACGTATCTTACTGGTGGGAACAGTGAATGGGAGCATTTTGGGAAGGATAATTTGTTAGATCATGAACGGACAAATTGTAACAATGAAACATGTAACGTCTACAATATGTTAAAGATGACGAAGAAATTATTTATGATCACTGGAAAAGTAAAGTATGCTAATTTTTATGAGAGAGCCTTCATAAATGCAATTTTGGCTTCTCAGAATCCTGAAACGGGAATGACGACCTATTTTCAGCCAATGGCTACGGGATATTTTAAGGTGTATGGCCAGCCGACAACAAAATTCTGGTGTTGCGTTGGTTCTGGTATGGAGAATTTTTCAAAACTTACAGAAAGTTTTTATTTTCATAAAGATAACCTACTTGTCGTAAATCAATATATTAGTTCTGAATTATTCTGGGAGGAGAAGGGAATAAGATTGACTCAGGTTTCCTCCATTCCAGATCAAGACAAGGTGGAAATTAGATTGACAAAGGAAAATACTCCATCCATAGCAGAAGATGTGAATCTTGTCATCGCCTTACGATTGCCAGACTGGCTTACTAGTGAGGCAGACATCAAAGTTAATGGAGAGATTTATTCCTACGAGGATGTGGAAGGATATGCATATATCTCGTGTTCTTGCATAAAGGAAACTAGAATCACACTTCAACTACCAATGCAGGTACGGGCGGTTACATTGCCAGATTGCAAGAATGTTTACGGTTTTACCTATGGGCCAGTTGTTTTGAGTGCACTGCTTGGAAGGAAAGATATGAGAGAAACCACAACTGGTGTCGACGTTACGATACCAGAAACGAAATTGATCGATTTTAGTTATACCAAACATGGGGATGATGTGATCACCATAGATGATCAATCGGTGGAGTTATTTATGATGGAGATTCCAAAGCATATGGTCCGTATGGAACATACAGATCAATTATGTTTTGAATTACAGCATACCGATGCGAATCTTGTGTTTGTTCCTCATTATTCACAACACAAGGAACGATTTGGTTTGTACTGGTATTTTCATTCAAATAAATGATTTGGAGTAGATTTTGAATATTTAATTTAATGTAAAAAAGAAAAGAAATAGGGATATTAGGGAAAAGGGTAGAAGTTACAAGAGAGTAATAAGCGGGAGGAGTAGACATGGGCAACTACTTTCTTAAAACAGAGCGTATTGGATTCTCTATCTGGGGGAAAGAAGATTTAGTGCTAGCAAAACAATTATGGGAAGATAAAGATGTGATACAGTCTATTTATCCAGATAAAGTTGTGTCGGATGAAATAATTCAAGAGCAACTTTTATTGGAAGTACAATATCAAAAAGAATTAGGAGTGCAAGTTTGGCCAATCTTCGAACTTGCTTCGGGAGAACTGATTGGCTGTTGTGGTCTATATCCAATCACGGAACAAGAAGATTGTTATGAAATACGATTTCATTTACGAAAAAAATTTTGGGGAATAGGATTAGCATCTGAGGCAGTGAAAGCAGTCATGGATTATGCTACTTTAAATCTCAAAATAGAACAATTAACTGGCGGATTCATACATCGAATGCTGTCAAAAGAGGAGGTTGAACATGATTCCTGACTTTGAAACAAAACGACTATATTCAAAAATTAAGTTAGGATCAAGCATTGTGAAAGGGAGAACAGACAATGAAAAACATTGGAACACAGACAATTACAACGGAGAGATTGATTTTACGACGATTTGAATATAGTGATGATGAAGCAATGTTAAAATATTGGATTGCAGACGTAAAAATTCAATCTATGTATTCCGAACCCGTATATACGACGAAAGAAGAAGTCAAAGCATTACTAGACAAGTATATATCCTCTTATGAGCGAGAGGACTATTATCGATGGGCCATAATCGACAAAGAGAGTCAACAGTGCATTGGCCAGATTGCTTACTTTTTAGTGGACTGCAAGAATAACTTTGCTGAGATTGAGTATTGCATTGGTTCAGCGTTTCAGCGTCGTGGGTTAGCAACAGAAGCAACGAAAGCAGTAATCGCATATGGATTTGATAAGATGAATTTACATAAAGTACAGATATGTTGTAAGACAATCAATCAGCCATCCTTAAGCGTCATACAAAAATGCGGATTAACTTATGAAGGAACCTTACGAGATTATTTTCGAATGGGAGATCAGTATGTTGGAAGAATGTTTCATTCTATTCTACGATCGGAATATGAAAGTAAGAGAGGATAAAATTGAAATAGTTCATGTGCTGCGGCCGGCAGGATGCGAGGCATAGACGTGGATAGGTACTCGATATGCCAAAAAAAGCGACTGTGAAAAAATGATTTCACAGTCGCTTTTTCTTTTTGCGTTTATTAGAATCCTAATGGAAGTTTTAATCCTAAGAATAAGAATAATAAACCGATCCATGAGATTAAGAAGGCAATAGAGTAAGGCATCATCGCAGAGATGAGGTGACCTACTGAGAAGTCTTCTTTGTATTTCTTCATGTAAACTAATACAACACCAGCATAACTCATAAGAGGAGTAATGATGTTTGTAGAAGAGTCAGCGATACGGTAAGCAGCACCAACTACATCAGGTGTCATGTTAGGGTTTGCATGATATAACATTGGGATGAAGATTGGTCCTAGTAACATCCATTTGGAAGTTAAACCACCTACAAAGAGGTTGATTAAGGAAGTAATAATGATGAAACCAATGATCAATAATGCAGGAGAACCAGCTAAACCTAATGCTTTTAACGCTTCAGCACCTAAGTAAGTGATATAAGTACCGAACTGAGTGTAATTTAATAATGCTAAGAAGTTGTAAGAGAAGAAGGTTAATACGATGATGTAACCCATTCCACCAACCTGTTTAGACATTGCATGAACTATGTCTTTTGTTTTCTTGAACTTACCGATAGCAACACCGTAGAATAAACCACATGTAAAGAATACAAAAGTAATTAATAATATAATATTATCTACGAATGGTTTGATTGTTTTGCCATCTGCATTTACATAAGGTTTTAATGGACCAAATGCAAGACCAACTAAGATACCAATTGAAATTAATAAACCGATACCAGACCATCTTAAAGCTTTCTTTTCTTCAGCTGTAATTTTGTAATTGGATACATCGATGTCTTCTGGAACTGTATAAGCAGCATTCTCAAATTTACGTTTTGTGAATTTATTTGTAATAAAACCACCAACAAGTACTAATAAGAAAGTAGATGCTACGATAAAGTAGTAGTTCATGGAAGTACCATTTAAGTCTCTTCCGATATATGATACGAAAGGTACACCCTGAGCATCTGCAAAGATTTCAGCGTTGCTACCAACTACGATATCTGAAACGGTATATGGAATTAAGTTTGCACTAAAACCAGCGGATACACCGGCAAATGCAGCACACATACCAATCAATGGATTCTTACCAATACCAAGATATAAAAGACCAGCAAGTGGAATTAATACAATGTAACCAGCGTCAGAAGCAATGTTACTCATGATACCTAAGAATACTAATAAATAAGGTAAGATTTTGATTGGTAAGTTACCGCCAACTTTACGGATTAATGCGGATAATAAACCAGATTCTTCGGATAAACCGATACCGAACATGATGATGAGGATAACACCTAAGATACCATTACCATATGTTAACCAGTTTTTCACGAGTGCGTTTTCGAAAATCCAACGGATATTCTCTGAGGTGAACATATTCTTGATAGAAACTTCAACTGTTCCACCATCTTTTCCTAATGTTTCAAATGTGTGTCCACCCATTATTAAGGAGAGGAGCATAACAATTCCGAATAAGCTAATGAAAATAATAACTGGATCCGGAATCTTATGTCCAACTCTTTCAATGAAGGAAACTTTCTGTGGTCTTTTTTCAATGCTTACATTGTTTTGGCCTTTTTCTTTCTTTTTAAACATATCCTCATTCCTTTTCTGTAGATTGTATACACTTATACTATAATAATCTTCGAGAATAGTAAATGCTATAATTCTTCCAGTACATCCAATAATAGGGAAAAATGCTGTCAATATATCTATAAATGTCTCTCCTAAGAATAGAAAAAGTGATATTAGTAACGAAAAGATCAAATTTCAAGTGGAGAAAGCTGAGAATATCTTATCTTTTCTGATATCAAGATAATATGGTAAAGTGCCATACTTAATCTTGTCTTGGTATGACAAGCAATGATTTCCTAATTATAAGTTGATATCAAATGGTATTAGTATAAAATGACAGGGTATTATGTGAACTGTATCGGGTGTAATTCTACGAAAAGTCATGTTAAAATATTTAAAGAATCTTACGAAAGAAAAGTAGATTGGTTTAGCCAGTGTACTTGACAATCATCGCCCCCTTTTTTCTTTTTTATATGAGTAGTAGGAAGAGTCAGCGTTGTGCTGGCTTTTCTTATGTTACAAAGAAGACGAATTCCATGGAAGAATTTAATCCAATACTTAGGATAGGAAGATTTAGCTTCAAAACAAAGTATTTATAGATAGATTTATGTTATACTAAAAAAGCAAAAAAGCATATTACATAGAAGTAAAGGAGAAATTACATGGAGGAAGAACATTTTATATTTTCAGTAAAAGAACAGTCGATAAAACAAATTTTAGTTTCTCTTGGTGCAGATGTCTGTGGAATCGGTTCGATTGATCGCTTTAAGGATGCACCAGCTGGCTTTTCACCAAAGGATATTTATCATGAATGTCGATCTGTGATATCCTTTGGAGTTGCATTGCCAAAAGGAGTTATGGAAGTCTCACCAAAATTGATCTATAGTCATTTTAATGGACCTGTGATCACTCAAAGAGTCGATGAAATTGCATTATTAGCATCAAAAAGAATTGAGGAGCAATGGAATGCGGTTGCAGTACCAATTCCTAGCGATGCACCAAATGAATACTGGGATGCAGAAAATTTAACTGCTAGAGGAATGATCTCTATGAAGCATACAGCAGTTTCATGTGGAATCGGACAATTAGGGAAAAGCACTTTGTTACTAAATCCAACGTATGGGAGCCTTTTGGTAATCGGTGCCATTCTAACGAACCTAGAACTACAATCAGATGAGCTATGCGAGAATATCTGTATTGATAAATGCAGGAGATGTATCGATCACTGCCCAGCTCATGCAATTAATGAAGGGAATGTTAGTCAAAAACTATGCCGTCCGAATACATATGGAAAGACAGCGAGAGGGTTTGATACGGTAGAATGCAATGCATGTCGAAACGTTTGTCCGATGAAGTATGGAAAGGTGAAAAAAACTCTTGAGTCTAACGTAACGTCATAGTATATAATCACTTCTAGAATATATAAAGGAGTTGATTATTATGAAGCAGATAACCATCAATACATTTCGTTCGGATGTTATTTATCAGAAAATTCTAGAGGCACCAATTGAAAAGAAAGAGGATATCTTTCGGTATGAACTAATGAAACCATTTCAAGAAAAATGGGATATTTATCGAATTCCATTGAAGGCAAAACAACCACGTGGTTATGATATTGTCATGGCAAGTGATATGTTAGGATATTTAACACCGAAAAAAGTGGATGATACTGTACGGGAGCAAATAAAACTGTTAAGCGATGATGGGTTTTGGGAGAAGTGCCAGAGATCAATTGAACTTTCGTTTCAGCAGTTTTTGGAATATGGAATAGAGTTACCGAGAAAAGATTACGTGTTTACGAATATCTTATTAAATCCAGAAAGCCCATATGCCATTATGTGCGATAATTACTGTGGAGATGGTGGAATCCCGGGTTACATAACAGGGGCGCTGGTTCCAAGCAAGGAAACGCTTGCTCGTGTTCCGATTGCACTTGCACACGAAGTAAATCACAATGTTCGATTTCAGTTTGAATTATGGAGAGATGATATTACGGTTGGAGAATACATGATCTGTGAAGGATTAGCGGAAAACTTTGCAACGAGTCTTTATGGAGAGGATCAAGTTGGCCCATGGGTCAGCAAGACGGATCAAGAAACATTAAATGATTATATTAAGCCAATCATCTTTGATGGATTAGATAAGTCTGGAATGGCAGAGATTACAGGCTATATGTATGGTGATGAGATGGCAAAGATGAGAGATTACTTCCCAGTGGGATTACCATATTGTGCTGGTTATGCTTGTGGATACTACTTAATCAAGCATTATCTACATAAGACAGGAAAGTCCATAGTCGAAGCAACGCTCACTCCAGCAGCAGAGATACTTAGAGAAGTCAAGGATTTCTGGAAGTAGGCTCCTATAGGAGATGGCGTTGCATAATCTAGCTTATTTATTCCCTCAATGCATAGAAGGTATAACAAAACGGTATGTCACAGAGTATTTACATTGTTCATATACTATGGTATATTGTGCTAAACCGTTGACAAAGAGTAAGTAAGAGTTGTATCTTTCTATGCAGAGAGTCACTGTTGGTGGGAATGTGGCAAGCAAAGACAATTCCGAATGGACTTTGGAGGGCAAACTGAACATTTAGTAGGGGCGCCGGAGGGTAATCTCCGTTATCAAAGTAAGCATATGTTGGTATGCGTTAAGAGGGCGATTTCTATCGTCAAGCCGGGTGGCACCGCAGAAGTTATATACTTTTGTCCCAGCGTTAAGTTGCATGGGATGAAGGTATTTTTTTATACTAAAATATATACTTTTTTCCCGAAACAGGTGGAAAGTCCACGTAAAACGAAAGGAGAACAGTATTATGAGTAAGGAAAAGATTCCATACAAAATCTATCTAGAAGAAAGCGAGATGCCAAAACAGTGGTACAATGTTAGAGCCGATATGAAAGTAAAGCCAGCACCATTGTTAAATCCTCAGACGTTAGAACCTATGACATTTGATGAGCTGCGTCATGTATTTTGTGATGAGTTAGTAAAACAGGAACTGGATGTGACGAATGCTTATATCGACATTCCTCAGGAGATTCAGGAATTCTATAAGATGTATCGTCCAGCTCCATTGGTTCGTGCTTACTGTTTGGAGAAAAAGTTACAGACCCCAGCGAAGATTTACTACAAATTTGAAGGAAATAACACAAGTGGTAGTCATAAGTTAAATTCTGCAATTGCTCAGGCTTATTATGCTAAGAAGCAAGGGTTAAAAGGGGTTACAACTGAGACCGGTGCAGGACAGTGGGGAACGGCATTATCCATGGCTTGTTCTTATTTTGATCTTGACTGTAAAGTCTATATGGTTAAGGTATCCTATGAGCAGAAACCATTTCGTCGAGAAGTTATGAGAACCTATGGTGCTAGTGTAACGCCTTCTCCATCGACTGAAACAGAAGTGGGCCGTAAAATATTACAAGAACATCCGGGGACGACAGGAAGTCTTGGATGCGCTATCTCAGAGGCAGTAGAAAAGGCAACGAGCATGCCTGGATACCGTTATGTATTGGGCAGTGTCCTTAATCAGGTTTTGTTACATCAGTCGATCATCGGTTTAGAGACAAAAGCTGCTTTGGACAAATACAACGTAACTCCGGA
>JAQXNU010000080.1 GCA_029098165.1 Clostridiales bacterium | reverse complement strand
TTCCAGTCGTTTTGAATTTTACTTGGCTTGACTCATACAGTTTAATGGCATCTGAATCTACTTTCCTAACACGCATAATAAACGCACCCTTTCGCAACATTTTTTCTTGTTGCTAAGAGTGCGTTTATATCAGCATATTGGAACTAAATATTCTATTTTGATTTTGTAATGTTCGTTCGTATACCCAACTCGGCAATATTTCGCTAGCGTCTATTAATTAACATCATGGATTCTTAATTGCTTCGCAACAGCCATGATGGTTAATTAATAGACGTGCAAGAGTTATAGGTTGTTGGGAGTCCGAAAGTATAACCATAATTAAAAGTACATAATATCAATACTACTTACATTGCTTCTAGCATCATAATCTGATGATATTTTTCCCCAGCTATATTCCATCTGCTGATTAATACCTAATTCATTTAATATATCATCGTGTAATATTTTTCTTTTATCCTCATCTTTTTCCGAAAACTCTTTATCACAACATATCAAAGACACCATATATATCTTCCCATTCCTAAAGAATAAACTAACAATATATTTCCTATTATCAATAATTTGTTGTTCATCTAAATAAATAATTCTCAACCCATCTTGATTCTTATAGAATCTTGTGTGTTTAAACTGTTCAAATGAAAAGCCAGGAAAAATCGTTAGCTCATCTGATATTTTAAAAAATCCATTGCTGATATCTAGCATTATTAATTTCCTCCCTTACTTATTTAATTTAATATTATCAACAGGAGTTAATATCCCTTTATCAATCAAATCTTGAACATCAGGAACATAATATTGTGGCAATCCTCCTTTTCCAAATTGCGGATTTGCGTTTGTTATTCCATATGCACTCGCAACATCCTCATTAAATATATAGCCTTGCATTTCTCCTCTATAGCCATGTATAGGATTTTTCTCCACCTGCAATCCTTCAAATAATTTCGTTGCATCTCTGCCAGACTGTTCAATTGCATCTAAAGTTGTAAAATACTCCGTTCCATTCGGTTCTCCTCGATATAAAACAGTACCCTTTTCAACGGTAACATCAACATAATCATCTATGCCTGGATATTTTCCTGTTCCTTGCCAACTTCTTGCAATTTCAGAAGGTGTCTTACTACCACTCTCACTACTATCCTTATCCTTCTCAGGATCTGACCTCATATAAAGATCAATATAATATGCCCAAGTCTCTTCATCCCAGGTTTTCCATTTGTCTGGATATGCCTTACAGATATCATCAATAGCACCTTTTCCATTCTCAGAAACCACTTTTTTGTATGCTACAAAGTCAACGATACCTACTTTGTCTTTCCATTCATCACCAAAATAGAGAATGAAGTCTACGCCATCTTTCTTGTGTTCTTTAAGATAATCTATTCCTTCTTTTCCGTAATAAGCAATGATGTAAAAGCCGTCTTCATCATAATGATTAATTATATCCACTGCATCACTATACTGCAATATTTGATTCAGTAATGCGATGGTATCTGCTCGATAATTATCCTTTGCATAGCCACTGCCATATTTGTTCTCAAACTTCTTCATCGTATCAACGATACAAGTTACTACTTGATCCAAATTAGAATTCGTAATCCCTTTTTGATATTGCGTCTGTGAACAAATGGCTTTTAATACTTGATATGCGTCAGGTCCCTTTACTTTAATTAGATCAAATGCATCCGTACCGTATAATCGATACATTTTAATCAGATATGCTTCACTATATTTTTGTTTATCTTCGGAAGATATACTAGCATAAAACTTATCTAATGCATCTCGTTCCTCTTGTGTGATTTTTGGTGTTGGAGTTGTAGAAACTGATGGGGTTGGTTCTTCTTTAAAACATCCCTTTTCACGCTCTGCGATACCAACATCGTTATCTTTGAAGGTCAGATGCCTTCCATCTCCATCAGCCCAACCTCTAGTAATTGCAGTTTGACATATATTCACTTTAATATCAACAGGCAACCACGGAATAACTTGTATTTGATATTCCATCCTCAATACGATGTCATAATCTTTCGTAGCAAATAAAGAGGAACTTGTAAAATCCAAGCCATCAAGATAACTAATTCCAGTAGAACTCGATTTCGGAACGATATCAAGCTCTTTTAGAAACTCTTCTGCTGACTGATTTTCCGAAAATTTAAGGTGTTTTTTTATAAATCCCTTGCAAATTGGTGGAGTGATCAATTTCGATTTTGCAAGATTCATACCATCGCTAACCCCGATCTTTGCAAGACCGATCATAAAGCTTTTTGGATCATCTGCAAGTTTTTCTAAGGTTTCAGAAACATTATGCACAGACTCCTCGCATGACTTCATGTCTTCTTCAAGTTTAGAAACACCACCATTGACATTCTCTATTAAACTTGTTAAATCAGTTTCTGTTATCGAGGTTAGTGATTTAGTATCATCTCCTAACTGAATAATATTATCATAAACACCAGTAATACCTTCACCAAGTTCATCAATATCATCTTTTACTGATGTATCTAATGCATCCGAAATATCTTTATGTAATCCAGTTAGACTATAGATATATGTATATTGTGAAATTTCTTTCGCTGTATTATGTAGCGCAGCCCCCATAATTGCCTGTGTTCTACAGATATTAACAATACTATAGAGCATCATAAAGAGAAATAAAAACGTCGTTAAACTTAAGGTAGCTTCCACTGTAAGAGAGCCCCTTCTCCTTTTATGATCCGGTTCAGACTTCTTACTGTCTTGACATATTAATGGCATTTCTTGATTATTTATGTCCATATCTCTTCTCCCCTCTAACTGATTGCACTTTATAACTCCTATTTATTTTTCTTACAGTAAAACTTCTTTTATATAAGAAACTTTACTCTAAGAAAACATCTCTACAGTAAATGTTTGTTTCTAGTTTTTCTCAATGTTGCAAGAAAAAAATAGTAATAGTAAATTACTGTCGATTTGCGCTAAATTAGATCATACTTAGTCATTTACTCATCCTCTTACTTGAGCCACCCCAGCTAGAGGCGAAGCTATTCATTTATTCCTGTCTAATTCTTATTTACATGAATTCTTCTCGGTATCTATTAGCATAAAAGTAATAATTATTTCCATTTTAATTCATCAGCGTGTACCAGCATCAGCACACGCTGATTATCTAAATCTACTTATCGGAACTTCTTAACATAACTTCTTACCATGACTTCTTACCATAACTTCTTACCATAACTTCTTACTATAGCTTCTTACCATAGCTTACAATAATAACTTTCAACAAATACTAACAATATTAACTTACAGTAATAACCCAACTACTCTTCCTATCTTTGAGCATGCTGCACTCATATCCAACAAAACGCTTTAACTAATCCAGGTTATACGATATGATAATCACTATTGTTTTCTATCCTGTGGCAATTCCCAATAAGCTGTACTCATTAGCGTATCAACGTTATGCTGCAATTGCTCTTTGATTTCATCGGTAATTTCATAAACTTCTGCTTTGCCAGTGTCATAAGAAGAAACTACAAAAACTAATTGGTAGAATGGAGCTTTACCATCATAAATCACCTCAGCTTCTGTTGCATATCCAGTGACATAACGTTTCCAAATGGTGTCACTGTCTGGAAAGTTCGAATTTTTTCCGCCGATAACTCCACTAAATTTTAGACAAGTCAGACCATTCATGGTCACTTCTTCCAATACTTGCTGATCATACCATTCCCATTCTTTTACTCCTCCTATCCCAATCTCCCTTGAAATATGATCTCCAAAAATAGATTTTAATTGCTCAAAGTAATCTTTTGGTTCCATTGAGGATTCTCTTTCGTTGCGATCAAATCCAATATATAACCCCATATTTGGAGCACTAGCACGTTTGAATCTATCATAACCACCTTTTTCAACATAACCACCGATTGGACCGTAATAATTTAAGTCCATCATAGCAAATGGTAGAACACCGCCTTCTTCTTCTTTATCGCCAAAGTAATAAACCACACTTGGTCTCTCTTTTTCTTCCTGACTTGCTTCTGTTGGTTCTGGTTCTGCTGTTACTTCAGGTTCGCTCGTT
>JAQXNU010000079.1 GCA_029098165.1 Clostridiales bacterium | reverse complement strand
TATAACTCCTGTGTAAACTTTAACGTTTCATCTGGACTAATCTTAAATAGTTTTGAACATTCATTCTGTAATTCTGCCAAGTTAAACAATAACGGTGGATTCTTATTCTCTTTCTTCTTTTCGATATGAATGATTTCTGCTGTTAATGGTGTATCATCTCCGGCATTTCTTAAATATTTGGCTTCTTCAAGACTAGCGCAGCTCATATGACGGTCCGTACAATAGTCGATCATTGCCATCGCATCCTCTTTTTGACGGAAACCATTTTCTTTATACAGCTGATGAGATAGATAATACTTGGAACCCTCCACTGCTCGAAATTCTCCATCGAATTTATGAACAGAATCTTTATCGGTCTGTACCGTCATCATGATTCGATAGAAAGGTGTTTTTACAAACTCACGAATTTCACGTTCTCTGCGTACTACCATTCCAAGAACACAGGTCATAACACGACCAACTGCAATTGCTGCGTGTTTCTCATTATTTAAAAAGCGATTGACGGTAGTACCATATTTTAAAGATAAAACTCTAGAGAAATTAATTCCCATCAGATAGTCTTCCTGTGCACGCAAATAGGCAGCATCTGATAGATGATCATACTCAGATAAAGGTTTTGCTTCACGTATTCCTCGAAGAATTTCTTCTTCTGTCTGAGAATCGATCCATACACGACGTTTCTCCTTTGTAGCTGGAACCTGTGCCATCTGGTCTACCAATCGATAAATATATTCTCCTTCACGTCCAGAGTCAGTACAGACATAAATGCGGTCAACATCTGCACGGTTTAATAGTCCTTTTACAACATTAAACTGTTTACTGACCGCTGGAATCACTTCATATTTATATTCTGTTGGCAAGAATGGAATGGTATCGAGCGACCACTTCTTCAAAGCGGCATCATAAACTTCCGGATAGCTCATCGTCACCAGATGACCAACACACCAGGTGACGATACTATCGTCGGATTCCATATAACCATCTGATTTTCTAAAGTTTGATTTTAATGCTTTTGCAAATTCTTGTGCAACGGATGGTTTTTCTGAAATATATAAGCTTTTCCCCATGTTTTTTCCAACTTTCCTTCTTTTCTTACCCTATTACTTGCTACCTTAAAAATAAATTACTATTCTTCATTGTATCATAATGTAGCAACTTTGAAAAGACTTCGAACCATTCAAAATATATGGAAGTACCATGAAATATATTGCATGTCATTTATGATAAATGTAAAATAGAATTAATATAATACTGTAGAAAGGAAGACTATATATGAGTCCAAAAATACATAATTATGAGAATTTAGCTGATAGTCTCATCGAAAAATTTAATCAGCGTGGCATTGAAGGTTATTACTGTGAATCCAAGGAAGAAGCACGCAATATGGCCAAACGCTTCTTAACTCCAGGATGTTCGGTTACTTGGGGTGGTTCCATGACGCTAGAAGAGATTGGTCTGATAGAAGATTTAAAGAATTCTGATTACTCTATCATCGATCGTACAAGTGCAAAAACTCCAGAAGAGGCAAGAGCCCTTTACAGTAAGATTGTAACAGCCGACTACTTCTTTATGAGTTCCAATGCCATCACTCTGGATGGTCAACTCATCAATATTGATGGGAACGGAAATCGTGTTGCCTGCCTGATTACTGGTCCAAAAAATGTCGTTATCATCGCAGGAATGAATAAAATCGTTACCGATGTTGAGTCTGGAATTCAGCGCGTACGTAACTTTGCAGCGCCTCCGAATGCTGTCCGCTTAAATCGCCAGACACCATGTGCACAGCTTGGAAGATGTGCCAACTGCCTTGCCCCTGATTCGATCTGTAGTCAGATTGTCGTTACAAGACGTTCTCACATTCCAAATCGAATCAAGGTTATTCTTGTTGGCGAAGAATTAGGTTACTAAGGAAAGATCGTACCGCTTTTCTATGACATTACAAGTACAATCTGCAGTTTCCTATGTTAGTCATACTAATCAATTTTTAATGAAATTTAAATTTACATCATATGTAAACTTTGCTATACTTAATCTTGTTTATATATAAGAACTAAATAGGAGGATCAATATGAAAAGAAAACTATTAACGTTTCTATTGCTATTTTCATTAGTGATAGCCTCAGTAGCTCCTTCCACTGCTCAAGCTGCTACCAAAAAGGAGAAAAAGACGAATGAAACTGTTCAAAAAAAGGAACATGGAACTACACCATTTTCAAAGATTACATACAAACGACCAGATATTAATGCAATTGAGAAAAAACTAGACAAGATAGCTGCTCTTTCCAAAAAAGATAACCAGTATAAGAAAATCAACAGTCTTATGGATGAGGTTGATGATGACTTAACTGATGTCATAACTATGATTCGTTATTTGAATATTAAATTATCCAAAGATGTTACAGATACTCAGACAGCCAATGAATTTAATGATCTGAATACACAGTATATGAATCTTATAAAAAAATGCACTGAAGTCTACGTTGAATTATTAGAGTCTCAATATGGCGATGAACTTAAGAAGGATCTAACGGAGAAGGAAATCGAAAATATCTATAAAAACAAAGAAACCTTAAGTGAAGACTATATTAAGTTACAATCAGAAGCATTGAGCTTAAGTTCCGAATATCAACTTGTTTTTAGCACAACCACTATTGACGTGAAGGGTAATCCGATGTCGATTAGTGAAGTTGTGAGCGACCCTTCATTAAGTCAACAAGAAATATTATACTACTATTCTCAACTAATGAATCTGCTCAACGAAAAAGAAGGAGAGATTTATCTTAAATTAGTAAAGAACTATAAAGCCCAGGCAAAACTTGCTGGATTTGATAATGTCGCTGCTTATATGTATGAGCAACTTGGTCGTGATTTTACCAAAGAACAATCCCGATTATTCGGACAATATGTGAAGGAGGAAGTTATCCCACTATATCAAACGATTGCCGCCTCCTTAACACCTGAAGATCTGATCAAGGTTCAATCTGCACCTGGATCCCTCGAACAATTTGAACCAACTTTCAGAAAGTACTTTAGTTCCATTAATGATGAAATGTTAAAGTGCTATGATTATATGAAAAAATATGAACTTTGTGATAATCAAGTAACTCCAGTCAAGATGAATCAAAATTATACAACATTACTTAACAGCTACAACGAACCATATATGAGTTTGTATCCAATGGGTACATATAATGATATCTCAACTTTCATTCATGAATTTGGTCATTTTTATGCTTTCTATACTCATGGTGATGATTTAGAACTTAATCTTGATATTATGGAGATTCATTCTCAAGCAGACGAATTACTATTTATGCCAAACTTCGAAGTTTATGGTGACGCTTATGAACCAATCGTTAAGTATCAGCTGATAACGATGCTTTATTCCGCAGTGATCAATGGAAGTTTATATGATGAATTCCAGCAACGTGTATTTGAGAAGGATATCACTTCCGTTAAAGAATTAAATGAGCTTTTCTTTAAACTGGAATGTGAATATGGTTTAGCTGATCCAGCATCCGATGTAACTGAAGACGGAAGTTGGGTATTAGTGCCTCATACATTTACGCAGCCATTTTACTATATCAGCTATGCAATTGCAGCCGTTCCTGCTTTGGAAGTATATGCAAAGTCTTTAACCGACCGAGATGCTGCTATTGCATCTTATAACAAACTGATCAAATACGGTACAGACTATGATTATACTAGCTTATTGATGCGTTCTCGTATCGCTTCACCATTCTCTGAATATACCTTAGATACAATTGCAGATAGTATTTATGAGTACTTAGGATTACCAAATCCAGATAATGCAGCAGAAGCACCAGCAGCGTAAGTGTGTTTACTTTTTAGGCTCTATGTCAAGTGTTGGAGTGTGATTATATGAATCACACTCCAATACTTGACGTAGAGCTATTTTATAGGTTTAGATGTGCGAATTTATAAAGACGAAAAAGGGTTGTGAAAAAACAGCAATAAGATTATGTAAAGAGAGAATCGAGGAAGTATATTAGAATTTGGCTAAGTCCGGCCGCAAGGGAAAGGCAGCCAAATTCTAATATACTTCCTCGACTCTCACACTCATCTCTTCTGCTGTTTTTTCACAGCCCCGTTTCAATTAATACAATGGATATTTATCGGTCAAACCTTTTACGATTGCTTTTGCTTTTTCTGTATTACTTTCATCTTTTACGACTAATGCAATTGCCTCTGCAACCTGATCCATTTCCTCTTCTTTAAATCCTCTTGTTGTGATTGCTGCCGTACCAAGACGAATACCACTTGTTACGAATGGTGAAGCTGGATCGTTAGGAACTGCATTCTTATTACATGTAATGTTAGCTGCATCTAAACGATGTTCTGCTTCCTTACCTGTAATGCCCATATTCTGAAGATCGATCAACATAAGATGATTGTCTGTTCCACCTGATACAATATTAAACCCTCTGGAGGTTAAGCCCTTAGCTAACGCCTGAGCATTCTTGATGATCTGACCTGCGTATGTTTTAAAACTGTCATCTAATGCTTCCTTAAAGCATACTGCCTTTGCTGCAATTACATGCATTAATGGGCCACCCTGAATTCCTGGAAATACTGCTTTATTTAATTTATGCTCAGTTGCAAATTCTTCACTAGATAAGATCATACCGCCTCTAGGTCCACGTAGTGTCTTATGTGTTGTTGTCGTTGTAACATGAGCATATGGAATTGGCGATTCATGATATCCGCCTGCTACTAGACCAGCGATATGTGCCATATCTACCATAAGATAAGCGCCAACAGAATCAGCGATCTCACGGAAACGTTTAAAATCAATCTTTCTAGCATAAGCGGAAGCACCTGCTACGATTAACTTAGGGGAACATTCCTTAGCGATTCTTTCTACTTCATCATAATCAATAAATCCATTACTATTTACTCCATAAGGAACGATATTAAAGTAGGTTCCTGAGAAATTAACTGGGCTTCCATGTGTTAAGTGACCACCATCTGCTAAACTCATGCCCATAACAGTATCCCCTTGATTTAATAAAGCAAAGAAAACTGCCATATTTGCCTGAGCACCAGAATGAGGCTGCACATTGGCATAAGTACATCCAAACAATTCTTTTGCACGATTGATTGCAAGATTCTCAACCATATCTACGAATTCACATCCGCCGTAATATCTCTTGCTTGGATATCCTTCTGCATATTTATTAGTTAATGGGCTTCCCATAGCAGCCATAACTGCTTTACTTACAAAATTTTCTGATGCGATCAATTCAATATGATCATTCTGTCTTCCAATTTCAAGTGTAATACTCTCAGCTATTTCAGGATCAAATGCTTTTACGTCTTCAAATGAATACATATCTCTCATTTCCTTTCTTGCGATCATACAGTTTTCAACTCTATTGTTGGTTAAAACTTCCTTTATTATAACATAAATCAGTTTTAAATGGAAACGATTCTTTAAAACTGATTCATGATATTACCTAATGAAGTTTATTAGAATTTATAATTTTCACCCACAAAAGTTAATGCACACATGCCAGCACCTGTATGCGTTCCAATCACAGGACCGATATTCGTAATAATATAATCCTTTACTAATTTACGATCAGTTATGATTTGAGCTATGCTTTCTGCATATTCTTTGCAACCTGCATGTCCAATGATCACTGTCTGGTCAGCAGTATCAATTCCATCCTCTTCTAATCGCTTCACTAAATATTCAATCGCTTTTTTCGTTCCTCGAACTTTTGATGCTACAAGTAACTTACCTTCTTGATCCACACTAAGGATTGGACAGATTCTAAGAGCAGTACCTACAACTGCTTCAAGAGAGCTTAAACGTCCACCACGCTTTAAATGGTGCAAGTCTTCTACTAAAAACCAGTGACAGCACTTTGTTTTGATTTCTTCAACATACTCAGCAACCTCTTCCATAGACTTTCCTGCTTTTTGCTGCTTTGCAGCCAAGAAAACTAACAATCCTTCTCCAATTGATGCACATAAGGAGTCAATTACAATAATCTTTCTTTCCGGATACTTTTCTGACAAGCTATCCGCTACCATATGACCAGTATTATATGTTCCACTAAGACCTGAAGAAAATGCTACATACAAAATATCTTTTCCAGCAGCTAAAATAGGCTCAAAGAAATTTTCATATGTCACTGGGTTAATCTGACTCGTAACTGAATTTTCTCCCGCACTTAATCTCTTATAAAACTCCTCACAGCTTATTTCACGCTCATCAGGATAGTGAGTATACGTATGATCACCTAGATGAAAATCCATTGGTATAATACTTACATCCATTTCATCTATTATCTCTTGTCCCAAATCAAGTGTCACGTCACTTACAATTCTATAATTATTCATAAATATCTCCTTAACATCTCATCAAAAATACACGAATCAATAATAAATATAATACCCAATATTTCGACTTTTGTAAAGAAGCGTATGTTAGAATTATATTATAAAAGAATATACTTATCCATTTACAAAGAAAAGTCGATATACATAATAGTCGATCATATCCCTTAACAAGGGCACCATTAAGAAAGGAGAACAGAACATGCAGACAGGAAATACGAACATTAATCTGAATCAGAGGATTCAACGAGGCATTTTACAATCAGTAAATGCGAATGCATCCACAAGCTCTACACAACGTCTGATCTGTTCTGCTATCTCAAAATCACAGACTGATCTTAGTGCATTGACCAAAGGCGAGATATTGAAAGGAGAAATCATCAATCTTAGAGGAACAGATATTCATATTCTGTTAAATGATGGTCAAACCATACAGGCTTCCTTCGAAAGTACCTTTCCGTTATACATAGGGGATCATGTCTCTTTTTTTGTTGAGGAATCTTCGAAAAATTCTCTGCACCTTCGATTACTGCCACCGGATGGTACTGTAACTACAGACGCAACTATTGATAAAGCTTTAGAAGAAGCTTTTCTTCCGAAAAATGAAAAAAACATCAGCATTGTTCAAGAACTATTAAAAAACGGTCTTTCTATTGATAAGAAAAGTATTATGAATATGCTACGACAGTCTGCTACCTTTCGTAATATTTCCATAGAAACTCTAGCTATTATGAATAAATATCAGATTCCATTGACACAAGAGAATACAACTCAGTTGGAAGCTTATCGCAATTATGAATTTCGTCTTCTAGAACAAACCAACCAACTAACTACATCTATAACATCAGTTCTAGAAAAATTGCCTGAGGATTCTCCAATCCTCGAGAATTTTTTTTCGATATTTCCTAATTCTTCGGATATGATAGAAGAAACTAAATTGTTTCCAGATAACTTAGACTCTTTTCCTATGGATTTTAGTACGAAAACAGATCAAGAGATCGATCCAATCAGAACGAACGCAAATTATGAACAAGAGGTGCTATCACGAGAGGAAAGTCAAAAAATCAATGATGCTGGCACCTACACTCAACAGAAACTTAGTGACATAGATCCAATCCAAAACAAAGAGGACACAAGTTTAAAGCAGCCAACTAGTCCTAATGCTTCAGATACTACACCTACCTTAAAAGAGATTCCTAGTCTAGAATCCCTCTTGCAATCGATTCTTAAGAGTGAATTTACGATTCCATTTCATAAACTCACACAGCCAAATAGTATCTCTAAATTCTATGAGAAGCTAGAACAGGATTTAGATCGAATCCACTCTTTTTTTGAGCAACATAAAGAACTTACTTCGAGAGATGAGAAAGAAACGATCTTTTCTCAAACAAATAGTGTAAAAGATAATATTAATTTTATGAAGACGATAAATCAATTATTTGGTTATGTACAATTACCTATGAAATTACCAGATAAGGAAGTCCATAGCGAACTATTTGTCTATACCAATAAAAAGAAACTCAGGGAAGGAAACCAGCAAGTTAGTGTCTTATTACATTTGGATATGACACATCTTGGACCGATTGATTTTCATCTTTCTCTTCTACAGAAGCATATTAGTGCCAAAATAAGCATGAAAGACGAAAAAAATTTGGCATTTGTTGAACAGCATCTTCCTGATTTATTACATGCTCTTGAAGCAAAGGGTTATCAGATGACCTACCAGATGGAAAAACTCGAAAAAGAAAGCAAACTAATCCGTGACGCTTTTGAGACGGATACAAATGACCTTTTAATGAGGCGATATTCCTTTGATCTAAGAGCATAAACCTGATTTCTATGGTTGCATTCTTGAAACACATCCCTTATAATGAAAATGTTGGAAAATTATTAAACTACAAGGGGATAATAATGAATTACTATTATAAAAAAAAGCGTAAATCAGCTCTTTCTTACACAGCTGACATTGGAATTGGAATTCTATTTACTGTACTTTTAATTTCTATTGGTTTAATACTAGCGATCAATCTTCGTTTTTTATATTATGCCGATATTAAATGGTTCGACCTAGAACAATCTTCAGGATTACCATATCAAGTAATAAAGGAGAACTATAATGCATTAATTGACTATTGTTCTCCATTCTTTAAGGGAAGCCTTGTTTTTCCTAGTCTAGCTGCTTCCACTTCTGGAATCTCGCATTTTGCAGAAGTAAAAACAATATTTAATATATTCTATATTATGTTTGCCGTTATAACTGTACTTCTCATTATCATTGTGGCATTAAAACATAAAAAAGGACAATATCAGTATCTGCGTACAGCAAGCATTACATCCATTGTCCTTCCATTAATCACATTAATTGCTTGTTCAATTAATTTTAATGCTACCTTTAAATTGATGCATAAGGTACTATTTCGCAACAATGACTGGCTCTTTGATCCGAATACCGATCCAATCATCTTATTGTTGCCAGAAAAATTCTTTCTTCAATGCGCACTTATCATCATAGCTACCGTACTTCTTGGTAGTTTGATCCTTCACTTGATCTATAGCCATCTTAAGAAAAAGAATAAAGAAGTACCTTTGATTCAACCAAAAGTAAACTATTATTATTAGAACCAGTAACGGTCCATTGTATACTTATAAATTCGATAGGAGGAATTGGTGTTAGGGAGTGTCATCTTTAACATGATTTCTCCTTTTGTATTATATTCGATAATAAACTGATTATCCCATAATGCAATAATCGTATGAGTTCCATATCCGATGGCACTACATTTGCTACGTTCAGATACTATGTCTAACGACTGTTGGATTCTATAACGATTTTGGTTTTCATCGATCAGGTACCTTCCAAACGTAACTTTCGGACTACTTTCAATTTTTCCATTAAAGTTTAAGAAACTTAAATAAAACTGCTGATCTTTTAACTTTTTGCTCGTTGTGTAATTCAAACTATCAATGGAATCGATCGTATCCATATTCCCACTCTTAGCTAACAATAGGGATTCATAATTTGTACCATTCCATTGTTCCTCATTTCCAATGATCCATCGTATTACTGGCTGACTATAAACGTTGTTAATTCGAAAGATTGCATCTAGTTCTTGTGAAAGGACGATAATATCTTTTCCCTGTACAGAATAAATATAGTTTAGGCCAATCCAATCTTGATTGCTCGCTTCTTCCTCGGTTTCCCCGCTATTTACTGGTAGTTTTCGAAGAATTTTCTTAAAGTCAACAAGCTGAATCCAATCACCGGATGTTAAGTTAAGACTGTATACTTTATCCTGCGCTTTGGTTGTACTATCCTCAACAATTGCTACAACAAGTTTATTGCTTGCATCATAATCATAATCAACAATATTTTCTCCATTGTTATAAGAATATGTCTGCACAATAAAACCTAGATTATTAACCAATGCAAATTCATTATCCTCATACTCATAGAAAATCATATTATCTGCTTGTACAATTCTTGCATTCGTCTGTTGTACACTGGTTGGAATCTCACTTCTTAAAATTCCGTTATTATCATAAAATACAAAATACCCTGTCGGCTGATCTTTTACTAAATACGTAAATAATCCTCTCGTATATTCCATCTCTCCAGATGTCTCCACCGTAAGTCTCTGACTGATGAAAGATTCTTTTTGAGGTACATCAATAATATAAGCTTTTTTACTGATTTTATTTCCCGCATCATCTCGTACATCTAATACAATCTTATTTTTCTGTCCAGATACAAGACCAATGATTTGTCCCTCTAGGTCTTGTGTATTGGTAGCATCCATATACATGGTATCCGAAAAATCAGGAATTGTACTATCAGAAGCGGAAACCGTATAGTATAGAACAATCCTTTGTGTTGGAGTGCCAAAATAAACATATAAACTAGAACTGTTCGTACCAAAAGGATTGTGAACAAATAATGGATGATCGGTAGAGTAAGTTCTCTTCTCTTTTAGTTGAACAATCTGAGCCAATGCTTCCTGCTGATAATTGCTGCGATAAATCCCTTCATAGGAAGTAGATAGTGATCCTTTGACTAATTGTGTAAAGTCCTCCTGATTCACATAATTAAAGGTTGTTGGATCTGCAATGGACACTGGATTAGAATCAAATGTATTGCTTTCATTTTTTACTACATTACCAAACCCCCATATATTATCTGAATTATTCGGCGATTCAACATTACCTTTGCTACATCCAAGGAACATCGTGATACACAAACTGATAATAATGATAAGCCTCGGTCGTTTACTACGATTTTGATGTAAGCCAGCTTTTAACATACTCTCGCCTCCATATTTGAATGAATTATCTACAATAAAAAACAATGATAGCAAAATAGTTCTTGCTATCATTGTTTCCGTTTTATCTATAAACTTACATGGGAGTCAATACCACGTTTACCATTTAACCCAAAATAATCATTAGTAAAACAACGACTATCGCTAATCCTAATACTAGAATTGTAGCTAGCTTTGTATATAGAATTCGTTCTTTTCTCTTTCTATATTCTTCCCTTGTTAGCATATATATCACCTTTTTTATTCATCTACACTATAGTTTGGTGCTTCTTTCGTAATATGAATATCATGTGGATGGCTTTCTTTTAAGGAGGCAGCAGAAATCTTTACAAATCTTCCAGTTTCTTTAAGAATTTCGATATTTTTTGCTCCACAGTAACCCATACCAGAACGTAGACCGCCCATTAACTGGAATACAGTATCCTCTACTGTTCCTTTATAAGCAACTCGTCCTTCAACACCTTCTGGTACTAATTTCTTAGCATCAGACTGGAAGTAACGATCTTTACTTCCGTTTTCCATTGCTGCGATGGAACCCATGCCACGATATACTTTATATTTTCTGCCCTGATATAATTCGAATGTTCCTGGACTTTCATCGCAACCTGCAAAGATACTACCCATCATACAAACATTTGCGCCTGCTGCAATTGCTTTTGTAATATCTCCAGAATATTTAATACCACCATCTGCAATGACAGGGATGCCATATTCTTTTGCTACGCTGTAAGCGTCCATAATCGCTGTGATCTGAGGTACACCAATACCTGCAACCACACGTGTTGTACAGATGGAACCTGGTCCAATACCAACTTTAACACAGTCAACACCAGCTTCGATTAATGCTTTTGTAGCTTCACCAGTTGCAACATTTCCAGCAATGATCTGAAGATCTGGATATGCTTCACGAACCATCTTAACAGTCTTAATAACATTTGCAGAATGGCCATGTGCTGTATCGATTACGATTGCATCAACCTTTGCTTTTACTAATGCGTCTACACGTTCTAAAATATTATTTGTGATACCAACACCTGCAGCACATAATAATCTTCCTTGAGAATCTTTTGCTGCTAATGGATATTTGATTGTTTTTTCAATATCTTTGATTGTAATTAAGCCTTTTAAGTTACCTTCATCATCAATGATTGGAAGCTTTTCTTTTCTTGCTTGACCTAAGATTTTTTTCGCTTCTTCTAAAGTAACGCCTTCCTTTGCAGTAATAAGGCCATCGCTTGTCATACACTCTTTGATTTTTTTAGTAAAATCAGTTTCAAATTTCAAGTCACGATTTGTAATGATACCAACTAATTTTCTACCTTCCGTAATAGGTACGCCTGAGATACGATATTTTGCCATTAATTCATCAGCATCATGTAATGTATGTTCAGGTGATAAAGAAAATGGGTCTGTGATAACTCCGTTCTCGGAACGTTTTACTTTATCAACTTCCTCCGCTTGAGCTTCAATAGACATATTCTTATGAATTACACCGATACCACCCTGTCTTGCCATCGCAATCGCCATACGATGTTCTGTAACAGTATCCATACCTGCACTCATCAATGGAATATTTAATTTGATTTTCTTTGTCAGATTAGTTGATAATTCAACTTGATTCGGAATTACTTCTGAGTAAGCAGGTACTAAAAGCACATCATCAAAAGTAATACCTTCACCGATAATTACTCCCATTTCAAATATCCTCACTTTCATAATAATTTTCACAAGTATACTTTTTTTTACCATTAAAGTCAAGCCTTTTCAATAAAAAAAGAAAGTTCTGTCAGTTTTCATTAACAACCTCTCAAAACTTTCTTTATTCTGTGCAAAAATACTTTTAATTAGTTAATTATTGGTTATATTTACTAATATTCAGAGATCTTTCTAGGTGTCTTCTGTTTGATACAAGTAATCATCTTTTCTGATGGCTCAAACAAAATTTTTAAATTGCCTTTTTCTCCATGAGCAATCATTGCATATACATTGGCATCCTCATTTAAGGAGGTATAATCCTTCACTGTTAGCTCCATATGATTATAGCTATCCAATGCATGAGATTTCACTGGAGCAATCATCTCAATCTTATCAGAATCAATACGTAACATAGTCTTTCTCTTAGCGTTACCTAATATCTTATCAAAATCAAATTGACCATCACAATAGATATATTCATATTCCACATTAAATCTTGGAAACATGTAATAGCATACAAAAATGCCAAGTGCAAATAGAATTACTGCAAAAGATCCAATAAATAATACTCCAACGGTTAAAATTAATACCATTGCAAAGATAATACCAAACTTAGCAACATAACTGCCGGTTGTTTTCCCACGCTTTACACCAGCTTCTGCGTATGACTCATTCATCCTTTAACCTTCCTCCTAATTACGAACTAACAAAAACCATAT
Organism: Clostridiales bacterium; assembly: GCA_029098165.1. Lineage (GTDB taxonomy): Bacteria > Bacillota > Clostridia > Lachnospirales > Lachnospiraceae > Lachnoclostridium. The sequence goes on along the minus strand of JAQXNU010000079.1, from coordinate 4,412 downwards.
GTTTCCTCTAATTATACTAGAGACTCTAGTAATTGTCAAAGAAGATGTCCAACAGAACCGCGAATTTTACATAAATTTAATATTCTCCCTAGGTCTATCAGATTTTTCTATTCAATCACTTTTTTGCGAATGAAAATTCGTTATGATATAATATATTACAAATAAATACTTATTCTGAATGACATCGGAGGTTGTAATATGATTTTTCCAAATCGACTTACTTTAGGAGATACCGTTGGTATCGTTGCACCTAGTTCTCCTGTTACTCCAAAACGTGCACAACAGTGTAAAGAATACATAGAATCCATCGGATATACTGTTCTCATGGGCCAAAGCGCTACATCCTCTTCTCATGGTTATCTTGCAGGTGAGGACTCGTTACGAGCAAATGACATCAATGAAATGTTTGCCAATCCATCGGTAAAAGCTATTTTTTGCATTCGTGGTGGTTACGGTGGTAACCGACTAATGAGGTTACTTGATTATGATGTAATTCGCTCCAATCCAAAGATTTTTGTTGGTTATAGTGATATCACATCGTTCCACCTTGCCTTCCATAGCTTGTGCAATTTGGTTACCTTTCATGGACCTATGGTTTCCTCCAATATGTTAGATCATTTTGATGACTATACCAATCATAGCTTTTTTAAAGCGCTAAATCTCAATACCGCACTTCAACTTTGTAATCCTTCCGGCAATGATATGGGAGTGATCCATGATGGCTGTGCTTGCGGAGAAATCATTGGTGGCTGTTTATCCTTAGTCAGTCCAGCCATCGGCACCTTCTATCAACCTGATTTTCGCAACAAGATCCTATTTTTAGAAGACGTTGATGAATCTCTCCCACGCTGTGACAAGATGATTGAACACCTCTTTCATGCCGGCATCATAGATCAGGTCTCTGGTATCATCCTCGGTGAATTCCTTGACTGCAACAACTCCTATGATCCATCCTATACGATCATCGACTATTTCAAAGATCGCTTTGCACATATTGGAAAACCTGTTATGTATAATATTAAATCCGGTCACGGTCACCCTATGGCAACCATCCCATTCGGAACCCTCTGCCGTATGAATACCTTCAACCGCTGTATCAGCTTCAAACGCTAGAAGTAAAATAAGGAAAAAGCATACCTATATCTCATGCATTGATTACCTACCAATACATGTTATATAGGTATGCTTTTCTTATAATAGCAAATCTATAACTTCACCGATGCGAAGTTGGGTCACCGATGATTACATCATTCCCATGCCTGGAGCCCCGCCTGCTGGCGCTGCTGGAGCATCTTCTTTGATGTTTGCAACAGCAGATTCTGTTGTTAAGAATGTAGAAGCAACACTAGTTGCATTCTGTAATGCACTTCTTGTAACCTTAGCTGGGTCAAGAATACCATCCTTAACCATGTCTACATATTGTTCTGTTAAAGCATTGAAACCAATACCTGGTTTTTCTTCTCTAACTTTATTTACGATAACAGCGCCTTCTAAACCAGCGTTATGTGCGATACAGTTAAGAGGAGCTTCTAAAGCCTTAAGAATGATGTTAGCACCAGTCTTTTCATCCCCCTCTAATGTAGCTGCTAATTTAGCTACTTCCTTGCTTGCATGGATGTAAGCAGATCCACCACCTGCAATGATACCTTCTTCCACAGCTGCTTTAGTTGCTGCAAGAGCATCTTCCATACGAAGTTTATTTTCTTTCATTTCAGTTTCAGTTGCAGCACCAACACGAACTACTGCTACGCCGCCTGCAAGTTTTGCAAGTCTTTCCTGAAGTTTTTCTTTATCGAATTCAGAAGTAGTTTCTTCGATCTGAGCACGAATCTGAGCAACTCTTGCCTTGATTTCTTCTTTATTACCTTCACCATCAACGATGATTGTATTTTCTTTCTGAACTTTAACGGATTTAGCACGACCAAGCTGATCTAATGTTGTATCCTTTAATTCAAGACCAAGTTCATCAGAAATTACAGTACCACCTGTTAAGATAGCGATATCCTGAAGCATAGCCTTTCTTCTGTCACCATAACCAGGAGCCTTAACACCTACAACTGTAAATGTTCCTCTTAACTTATTGATAACTAATGTTGTTAATGCTTCACCTTCAATATCCTCAGCGATGATCAATAATCTCTGTCCACCCTGAACGATCTGCTCTAAGATTGGAAGGATTTCCTGAATATTGCTAATCTTCTTATCTGTGATTAAGATATAAGGGTTATCAAGAACGGCTTCCATCTTATCCATATCAGTTGCCATGTAAGAAGAAATATAACCACGATCAAACTGCATACCTTCAACTAAGTCAAGTTCAGTCTTCATTGTCTTGGATTCTTCGATTGTGATAACACCATCTTTGCTTACCTTTTCCATTGCGTCTGCAACTAATTCACCAACTTGTTCATCACCAGCGGAGATAGCTGCAACTTTAGCGATCTGCTCTTTACCAGTGATTGAAGAACTCATCTTAGCAATTGCTTCTACAGCACATTCTGTTGCTTTCTTCATACCTTTTCTTAATATGATTGGATTAGCACCAGCTGCTAAGTTCTTCATACCTTCATTAATCATAGCCTGAGCTAATACTGTAGCTGTTGTAGTACCATCACCTGCAACATCATTTGTCTTAGTAGCTACTTCTTTCACTAATTGAGCACCCATGTTTTCGAATGCATCTTCTAATTCAATTTCTTTTGCAATTGTAACACCATCGTTAGTGATCAATGGTGCACCAAAAGATTTATCAAGAACAACGTTTCTTCCTTTTGGTCCAAGAGTTACTTTAACTGTATTCGCTAACTTATTTACACCTGCTTCAAGAGCTACACGAGCATCTGTGCCGTATTTAATTTCTTTAGCCATAATCTATGTCCTCCTAGTATTAATCTTTATATTCTTACAATTCATTCTTAGGTTTTTCTAACCTAGGAATTGATTAATTTTCTACAATTGCTACGATATCATTCTGTTTAACAACGATATACTCAACATCTTCTAACTTAACTTCTGTACCTGCATATTTAGAATAGATTACGATATCTCCAACCTTAACTTGCATTGTAACTTCTTTTCCATCAACGATTCCGCCAGGACCAACAGCTACTACCTCTGCCTGCTGTGGCTTCTCTTTTGCCTGACCTGGCAAAACGATTCCGGATTTAGTTGTTTCTTCTGCAACTAACTGTTTTAATACGACTTTGTCTCCTAATGGTATTAACTTCATTGTAAAATCCTCCTTTAACAAAAACTTTGATGTTTATTAGCACTCACTTATGTTGAGTGCTAATCATTGAGTATATATTAGTGAATTTTCTTCCAAAGTGCAAATGCACTTTTTTATCAATTCTTTAGTAAATCCATTCTTTTTATGGATATCCTCTTTTATTCTCATTTATTCTCACTTATACTCATTTTATTCCATAAGATATCCTCTTTTTCTAAATATTAACTATTCTTAGTACATTGATATTAGTCTAACCCATTTGCATTGACTTTATTTACCATTTATGACAAAATTAAATTATAAAATAAAAAAGGAGAATGCTAATGAAAGGTAAAAAGGCACATACCATTAAACAAAACGAGACACCAAACCGAATGGGTTATCTTAAACTAGGAATAGGTCTATTTTTTTCGATTTTATCTCTTAGCTTGATCGTATATACAATGATAAAGACCATATTTAATAAAGTGTATTACCAAATGGGGAATATTATATTTACTTTTTTCATGATTACTGTTTTCTGTTTCATTGGTTGCCTCCTACTTTGCTCTAGCGTGCCCGATTCCAAACATAAGTATAAAATTAAACGATATTCTATCAGTCTTATTTTTATTTACTACTGCTTTCTATTGGTCAATCTTCTTTTCTTAAATCGCAGCTACCGATACATAAGCCCAACCTTACAAGGGTTAGGAGAACGATTAAGATGCAATTCCAACTTAGTTCCATTTCGAACAATCAATAACTATCTCTTCAATTTGGAACACGATGAACTACGCATCAGAGTAACAAACCTTTTAGGGAATCTATTAGCATTTATGCCTATGGCATTCTTTTTACCTACCTATTCTAAGAAGTTAAGAAAGGCTCTCCCCTTCGGCTTATGTATGTTCTTTCTTATTCTAACAGTTGAAGTAGTACAGGGAATTACCTGTGTTGGATATTTGGATATTGACGATCTGATCTTAAATTTAACTGGTGCAACGATCGCATTTCTTATATGTAAGTTCAAATTCATTCAATCCATGGAAAAACGAATCATGAACTAGGCACTAATCTGTTATGCGTAAAAAGAGCTGTGAAAAAACAGTAAAAAAGCAATAAGAAGAGAGTCGGAGAATCATATTAGAATTTGGCTAAGTCCGGCCGAAAGGGAAAGGCAGCCAAATTCTAATATGATTCT
>JAQXNU010000078.1 GCA_029098165.1 Clostridiales bacterium | reverse complement strand
AGTCGTGGAAACCTACTATAAATTTGCTAAGTCCGACCGTAAGGGAAAGGCAGCCAATTTCTAATAGGATTCCACGACTCTCATGTTCATTTCTTCTGCTGTTTTTTCACAGCATTCATTTTTATTATTTTACTGTAAACTTAGTTGTCTTACTCTTTGCACCTTCTGCATTGGTACAATAAACAGTAATCTTGGTTTTCTTAGCGATTTTCTTCTTTAGACTAACAGACCATTTACCACTCTTATTAGCTGTTGTTTTATAAGTCTTATCATTTACTTTAACAATAACTGTTGTTCCTGCTGTTGCAGTACCTTTAATGGTATATGCATTCTTTTTAGCGCTTGTGATCTTTGGAGTCTTAGGAGTAGAAACGATACCTTTGACATCAAATGTTGCGTAGCAGTAGTAATCATCTGCTTTACCTTGAATACGAGCGGTATAGGTACCATTCGAATAAATCTTTACCTTTGCGCTTTCAATCGCATTGGCACGATCGTCAGTTTTCCAAGCTTTATCATCAAGTAAATAATAAACTGGTACGTTACCTTTTTCAATACGAATCATATTGTTTAAGAAATCTGGAAAATAGCTTTCGTCATAAGAGAACGTTACTGTCGCATATGTTTTATCTTTGCTAAGTACGACATCCTCAACACTGATTCGAGTGGAACTTGGTAAGAACGCAACGTAGGAAGTGACATTAGCTACTTCAAATCCATTCCATCTACTAATCTGATAGTAATATGTACCAGGTGTTAAATAAACTGCAAAAGGATCTTTTTCATCTATCTCGGTTGGGATATTAGCAGAAGCAATTTTGGAAGTTAAGTCGACATTAGAATATACATTCATATCGATACCGCCATCGTTGCAGATCGATTTAAGGAATAACCAACCAGCTTCTTCTACAGTAAACTGAAAAACTTTACCCTCACCAGACCATTTAGTTGTAATTGTATCTTGGCTTGTAAAACTACCATCTTCATCGATGTATGCGTCTAAATCAGCAGGTGTGTTGATCAAAGTAACATCAACAACATTCTCGTTACGTGTTGTAGTAGATGTCTTACCGGAATTGGTATCAATCTTACCATCCTTTGGAATAAAACCTAAGTATGTAGTAACTGTTAATGGTTTGTAACCATTCCGTCTGGAATTACGATAGTAATACGTTCCTGCTTTTAATTCATAAGTTTGATAAGCTATACGATCTGAAGGATTGCTTCTAGCTGTATCGAATCCATAGGTTAATGAGATATCACTAAATAACTCAAAATCAGAATAGCCGTCTTTGTCTAAGGTACAAACAACTAGTGTTCCATCTTTGCTTAATATGATTTTGTGAATATCAGTATAACCCTTCCAATCAGTTTCAATCGTGTCCTGACTAGAGTAAGCACCATCGTTATCAATATAATCCATTAATTCTTCGCTTGATTTAATCTCTTTGTAAATTACAGAACCATTATCTTTGGTATTTTGCTCTGCAAGTGCTTGCTGAGGGCGAATACCAGCAAATAAGAGCATCGCAATTGCAAAAGTTGCAATCGTAGTGAATAATTTGGTAAATTTCTTCATTCTAAAATCTCCTTTTCTTTTTTGTATGAGTATGTATTTTTCATGCTCGGGCTAATTATACTATAGAGAAGCTATTTTTAAAGTAGGAAAAAAAGCACGAAAAAACAAATTAATTTCGAAAAATCTCTATGTTCCTTTATTGCTGCTTTTTACAGATCATCTTCTTTTCGGCAACACCAATGTCATCGGCGATGACAACACATTTTGTCATAAGAAGAAAATAAATATTCCTTTTTTCGTTACTTAGGCATTCGTAGTTTGCCTGACCTTTTGCAATGATTATATCAGCTTTATGATATATGTTCTGAAATTCTTTCGAAGTTTTATGTAGCACAGTACCTAAGGAATGATCTCCATTGCTAAGAATCGATGCATATGTATCCATACCAACAAAATAAGCGTCTTCTTCAATGGAATCGTTGACCACAGCGCTTCCTCTCGTTGCAAAATATATGTCGCAAAATGGATTTAGTTCTTTTAATTTCTTTACTAATATTTTATCTAAGCAGATTTCTCCGCAATTATCCCCAAGATATAAAACTGTTCTTGCATGCTGTACATCTTCCATTAACTGTTTCGAGTCATCGATTGCTAGTGTTTCTGTGTTGGCCATTGCGAAACAATTTTCAATATCGGAAAGTAAGGTATTATGTATTGGATTAAAGTCAATGATATTTCCGATGATTGCATATTTTATAGCCATTAGAAAAGGCTCATCGGCTTCATTGATGGCTTGTTCGTATGTTGGAATCAGGTCCAAAAACATGGAATTATAGTGATCTCTTGTTTCTTTATAAGGATCATCATTCCCTGTTTCTTGTTTGAGTATTTCAAAGATATCCCCAATTAATTCGGGAGTCGTAGCCTGTTTAAAGTCTGCCTTGCTTAAATAGACAAAAACTTTTTTCAAAAGTTCATCCTTATCTGTTAGGCCGACCATATTGGCAACTTTCAAAACTTGATTCACAATGCATGGTAAGCATTTTTCTTGGATTTTCATATGTATATTGTTCCTTTCTATTGAAGTTATTCTTTCTGAATATAAA
>JAQXNU010000077.1 GCA_029098165.1 Clostridiales bacterium | reverse complement strand
ATCCTGGGCATCCTCTTTGCTTCTCATCGCAAAACTTGTATCCTTATTGTCATCCCAACGTCTCGTTTCCTGAATTACTTTCTTCCCATACTCGATTACCTCAATTTGACGCTTTCGCTCTCCCTCAATGGCTCTCGCGATCGCCTTAAATGAGTTCATATTCTTCATTTCCGTTCTTGTACCAAATTCCTTTGCTCCAACTTCTCGTACAGAAAGGTTGATATCAGCTCGAAGAGAGCCCTCCTGCATCTTACAGTCGGATACTCCAAGATATTGAAGAATTAATTTCAATTTTTCTAAGTATGCAATTACTTCTTCTGCACTTCTCATATCTGGCTCACTAACAATTTCAATCAATGGCACACCACATCGGTTATAATCCACTAAGGTACAGTCTTCCCATGGATCATGAACTAATTTTCCCGCATCCTCTTCCATATGAATCTCATGGATTCCGATTGTTTTCTTCACACCACCTACTTCAATCTCAATCCCACCATCTCGACATATTGGAAGATATAACTGTGAAATCTGATAAGCTTTTGGAAGATCTGGATAAAAGTAATTCTTTCGATCAAACTTACATTTCTGAGTAATCGTACAATTCATAGCCAAACCCGCTGCAACTGCGTACTCTACCACTTTCTTATTTAAGACAGGAAGCGTACCTGGCATACCAGTACAAACAGGACAACAATGGGTATTGGGTTCTCCACCAAACTGTGTGGTACAACCACAAAAGATTTTCGTCTTAGTTGCTAGTTCTACATGAACTTCTAATCCGATCACGGTTTCATATGATTTCATGTCCTCTTCCTCCTTAATCAATTTCTGGTCTTATGTAATCTCTCGTTTGTTCATAGGAATACGCTGCACGAATAATATCTTTTTCACCAAAGTGTCTTCCAATCATCTGTAATCCAATTGGAAGCCCCTTGGAATCCAATCCGCAAGGAAGGCTGATTGCTGGCAGACCCGCTAAGTTAACAGATACGGTATAGATATCTCCCAAATACATCTTTAAAGGATCTGCTAAGCTTTCCCCAAGCTTTAATGCAGTTGTTGGTGCTGTTGGTCCAAGAATGATATCATACTTTTCAAATGCTTTATCAAACCCCTGTTTGATCAATGCTTTTACCTTTAATGCTTTATTATAATAGGCATCATAGTAACCAGAACTTAATACAAAAGCTCCGATCATCATTCTGCGTTTCACTTCATTTCCAAATCCCTCTTCCCTTGACTTCTTATAGACATCCTGAAGTCCTTCATAATCAGGAGTCCGAAAACCATATTTTACGCCATCATAACGGGACAGGTTCGAACTAGCTTCTGCCGATGCAATAACATAGTAAGCTGGAATCGCATAATCCACTGCTGCTAGATCAAACTGTTCCACGATGGCTCCTTTGGATTCCAAAACCTTAGCTGCTGCCAATACTGCCTCTTTTACCTCGATATCAAGCCCCTCAGATAAATAACCTTTTGGAATACCAATTTTCAATCCTTTTACATCATCCACCAAGGCCTTGCTGTAATCGTACTTTTCTCGATCCACGCAAGTAGAATCGGATGGATCACTACCCGAGATGATATCTAATGCAACCGCACAATCCGATACACTTCGTGCAATTGGTCCAATCTGATCCAAACTGGATGCATAAGCTACTAAACCATATCGGGATACAGTACCATAGGTTGGTTTGATTCCTGTTACCCCGCAAAAAGCACTTGGTTGGCGAATGGAACCACCAGTATCAGAACCTAGCGCAAGAATTGCTTCCTCGGCTGCAACACTTGCTGCTGCACCGCCAGAGGAACCTCCAGGGACACGTGTGAGATCCCATGGATTTTTTGTCTCCCCAAAATATGAAGTTTCTGTCGTGCTGCCCATTGCGAATTCATCCATATTTACCTTTCCAATTATGACTGCACCAGCTGCCTCTAACTTTTTTATTACGGTTGCATCATATGGTGGTTCAAAGTTTGATAATATTTTGGAAGCGCAGGTTGTCTTAACATCCTTGGTACAGATATTATCTTTAATTGCAATTGGAACGCCTGCAATCGGTGAATTCTGATACATGCCTGCATCGATTTGTTCCTGTACTTCTTTAGCTCGTTTTAATGCCTTTTCCTTTAGAACGGTGATGTAGCAGTGATATTTTGAATCTCTTTGCTCAATCTTTTCTAACTGCTGCTGTACGGCATCCATTACGGTTACTTCTTTAGCTTTAATCTTTTTTCCTAATTCTATTGCGGTCAGCTTTGTAATATCCATACTGCAAATCTCCTTTTCTCCTACTCTACGGTCTTTGGCACCATAAACGTTCCATCCTTTTTCTTCGGTGCATTATGTAATAGATGGTCTCGGTCATTTCCATTCGTAACAACATCTTCACGAAAAACATTTTTTATCGGAAATGCATGGGACATTGGTTCGATCTGTTCGGTATCCAGTTCTTTCATCGTATCAATATATCCAAGGATATTGGAAAGGTCTACTTTTGCTCTTTCCTTTTCCTCTGATGTCAGCTTTAATTTTGCTAATGCAGCAACATAATCGATTGTTTCATCTGTTATTATCATCGCATTCATCCTTCCTTACTATCCACAAATCTATCTTAGCTTAATTTCTACTCCATTTTCTATGGTTCCAGTCTGCTTACATCTCTTGGAAACATCGTAGTCTCTCTAACATTATTTTCATCGAGCAGTTTCATCGTCAGACGCTCGAGACCGATTCCTAAGCCTCCATGTGGTGGCATACCATGTTTGTGGCACATCAGATAGTTTGAAAAATCTGCAGGATCCATTCCTCGTTCCTCCATCTTCTTTACCTGTTCCTCATAATCATGTATTCTCTGACCACCGGTTGTAATCTCCATACCTTTAAATAATAAATCAAAACTTAAGGTAAATTTTTTATCTTCTGGATCATCCATCGCATAAAATGGTCGTTTCTTGGATGGATAATGTGTTACAAATACAAGATCACTGTCATACTCTTCTTTAAAATATCGACCGATTAGTATTTCTTCTTCTGGTTCTAAATCATAAGGATTTCGAATTTTTCGGTCATACTTTTCTGCTACCAGCTCTTTTGCCTTATCAAACCGTACCGACGGGATTTTTTTTGCATCCGGAAGTTTTACTTCTAGCATAGTTAGCTCTTTTGAATAGTGCTTTTCTAAAAATTGAAAAACATAATCTAACATTGCACATTCCATTCCCATAATATCTTCAAATCCATCAATATATCCCATCTCAAAATCAAGGCTTGTATATTCGTTCAGATGTCTTGTAGTATTATGTTTTTCAGCTCGAAAAACTGGTGCTGCTTCAAATACTCGGTCATACACTGCGACCATCGTCTGCTTATAAAACTGAGGACTCTGTGCTAGAAATGCTCTCTTGCCAAAATACTCAAGCTTAAATACATTGGCTCCACCTTCAGCATTCCCTGCAACGATTTTTGGAGTACGGATTTCTGTAAAGTTCTGAGCATACATAAATTCCCGAAATCCTCTCACAATCCCTTCCTGAATTTTAAAGATTGCTCGCTCTCTTAAGTTACGAAGTGCAATTGGACGTAACGATAGTTTTGTCTCAAGAGAAGTATTTAGTTTCCTTTTTGCAATCGGCAATGGCATCATCGTGTCATACGATGGCATAGACAGAACTCTGACTTTATGTAATACAATTTCAAATCCATTTGGTGCACGGTCTTCCAAATGTACCTCACCATAGACTTCTAATGTTGCTCCTTCTTTGATATGCTGATTTGTAAATCCATCCACGGATGTGTTCACAACACACTGTACAATTCCTTCAAAGGTACGTAATACGAGGAACGTAATTTCACTCATGTCACGGATTGTATGTACTGCGCCACGCATTGTTACGTTATTATTTGCAAGTTCTTCCTTTCTTGCCGCTATCTCACTGATCGACATTGTTTTGTTTTCTTTGATTCCCATTACAAATTCCATCGCTTTTTCTCCTTTTCATTTTTTCGTACAATCATTTTCCCAGAACACCCTATTTTTGTATAAAAAAAGTCCCGAATATGAAAAAGTTCATATTCGGGACGAAATTATACAATTATCCGTGGTACCACCCAAGCTTTAAGAAACATCGTCGTTTCTTCACTTTTCACTTAACGCGTGCAACGCATGAGCCTACTTAAAATTACGTTCAACTCACAAGCTCCAGAGTGTTCCTATCATCGAATATCCATCTTGTACACGCTCTCAGTCGGTGACGTGTGCTTCCTGTCTCTCAATGTATTCTTCGACATAAGTCTCTTTCTTAGCTGTTATCAATTATTTATTTAACTTATGATTTGCTATATTACCACCATTTACCACAAAAATCAAGTGCTTTTTTATTTTTTTGTAACTGGCTTTTCATAGGTGGTCAAATTCAAATGCGGTAAAAGGTCATGATAGAAATTATTCTTTATCACACTACCTGATACATT
>JAQXNU010000076.1 GCA_029098165.1 Clostridiales bacterium | reverse complement strand
TTTTGAATCTTTTATTTACTATTGACAAATGAGTAAGGATTGTATATGATTATATCATAAACAGAACAAATGTTTGGTATTTGTTCGAATGTATCGTGAAAGGAAGAATAATATGGCGAATGATGATAAGATAAAAGCATTGGAATCCGCATTAGCGCAGATTGAAAAGCAGTATGGTAAAGGTTCTGTAATGAAACTTGGAGATAAAAGTGCTCATATGAATATAGAAACAATTCCTACTGGTTCCATTAGTCTTGATATCGCATTAGGACTTGGCGGTGTTCCAAAGGGAAGAATTGTTGAAGTCTATGGTCCTGAAAGTAGTGGTAAGACAACAGTTGCTCTTCATATGGTAGCTGAAGTCCAAAAAAGAGGTGGTATCGCCGGATTCATCGATGCGGAACATGCATTAGATCCAGCATATGCTAAGAATATCGGTGTTGATATTGATAACTTATATATTTCTCAGCCAGATAATGGAGAGCAGGCACTTGAGATCACAGAGACTATGGTTCGTTCCGGTGCAGTTGATATCGTAATCGTCGATTCTGTTGCTGCCTTAGTACCAAAAGCCGAAATTGATGGTGATATGGGAGATTCTCACGTTGGTCTTCAGGCTCGTTTGATGTCACAGGCATTACGTAAATTAACTGCAGTAATCAGCAAATCCAACTGTATCGTAATTTTCATTAACCAGTTACGTGAAAAAGTTGGTGTCATGTTCGGTAATCCAGAGACTACAACTGGTGGTCGTGCACTTAAGTTCTATTCTTCCATCCGTATGGATGTTCGTAGAATTGAAGCATTAAAGCAGGGCGGTGAGATTATTGGTAACCGTACAAGAATCAAAGTAGTTAAGAATAAGATTGCACCTCCATTCAAGGAAGCTGAATTTGATATTATGTTTGGACAGGGTATTTCAAAAGAAGGTGATATCCTTGACTTAGCGGCAAACGATAATATTGTTGTTAAATCTGGTGCATGGTATGCTTATAACGATCAGAAAATCGGTCAGGGTAGAGAAAATGCGAAGACGTTCTTAAAAGAAAACCCAGATATCTTAGCAGAGATTGAAGAAAAAGTTCGGGAACGTCATGAGATTGAGAATGGTGTGATCACTTCTACCTTTGAAGAGGAAGAATAGGATGATTCATGTATATTTCTAAGATTGAGGTATTAGATAAAACTCGTTGCTGGATTCATATTGAAGATGAGGAAAGCTTTTGGCTTTACCGAAGCGATATTAATGAACTACAGCTAGAAGAAAACCAGATCATATCAGATGCATTGTTTGAAACTATTATGCGTGATAAAGTACTGCTGTATGCTAAGAAGAAGGCACTCGAATTACTGGAACGTCAAGATCGTAGCGAAGCAGATTTAAGAGCTAAATTATTACAGCGAGATTTTTCAGATACGATTGTCTCTGAGGCAATTGCGTATGCGAAAAAGTTTAGTTATGTAGACGATTTGAGGTTTGCTACAAATTTTATCTATACAAGAAGTAGCACCAAAAGTAAAAAACAGATTTGTTATTCACTTTACCAAAAAGGAGTATCAAAGGATATCATCGATGAAGCTTATTCGGAATTTTTGTGCCGTCACAAGGAAGAACAGCAATGGGCAGGAGCTGAAGAAGAGATAGAAGTGGAGAATCCGGAAGTATTGGCAATCGAAAAGATCGTGAAAAGAAAAGGAAGGCCAATCAGCGAATACTCCAAAGAAGATCTGATGAAACTGACAGCAAGTTTATATCGTAAAGGTTTTTCTTCCTCCAATATACGTAAAGTGTTATCCTTTGATCCAGATATGGAATAGATGTTATAGGGATTGAGACTGATCAAAAGTCAGTTCTCAATCCTTTTTTGCGTATGAATAGATCCTGTAAGTTTTCACAGCGATTAGAACTGATAAATAATGTATAAACCAACCAAATTATGAAAATATATGTTGATTTATGGCGTGTTTTAATGTAATATAAACTATATATGGTAATTATAACCATTATAAGCGGGAAAGGATTTTGAACAAAAAGTTGAAGGAGAAATGCATATGGAATGTAGAATGAAAAGGTACAAAAAAAGAATTGTATCAATGTTTGTACTTGCTTTTTTACTAGTTACGTCAGTTTTTAGTACAAGTACTGTAGCTTATGCTGATACTGCACAAAAGGATTTCTTATTAATCGAAACAAGTCTTCCATGGGAAAGCAGAGCTAATAGCAAGGTATTAAATGAAATTGGTAAGACATATGATAAGATTACAGCAAAAAAGGCTCAGACAACAGACTTATCAAAGTATCGTGTAATTATCATTGCAAATGATCAAAGTAGTGCTACATATAAAACTTTAAAAAATCTTAATAGCCAACTTCAGACATATGTTGAGAATGGTGGTACCATAGTTTATGGTTGTTGTTATGGTGGATTTAGCACTGGCTCATCAGCATCCACAATTTTGGGTGGTGTTAAAATTGTAGATGGTGGTTCCATGCAGGATAAAATCGTCGACAGTACTTCTCCTGTTGTTACAGCTGAGTTCAGTGATCATATTGCATTAACAGATGCTGATTTAACTGGTAACGGTGCTAACCATGTATATTTTGACACGAACTCCCTGCCGGCAGGTACAAACATTATTCTTAATGCAGGAATTGATACACAGCCTACCTTAATCGAATATAAAATGGGTTCAGGAACTGTTATTGCGTCAGGTTTAACATGGGAGTTTACCTATGATAATACCAAGTATGGTATGTTTAGTAAGAAAGCTCTTGATGATCTTTATTTGTATGCATTAAAGCTATCTAATTCGTCAATTACTGAGGTTCCAGGATTGATTTCTTCAACAATAACATTAGACAAATCAGTATATGCACCAAATGATACGATGGCTATTACTGTAGTTAGTGAGATCTCTGCATATAGAAGAGATGCAAAAGCCGTTTTAAAAGTTACAAGTACGGCTGGTAATCCAATTACAACAATTAAAGAAACAGCAGAAAAATCCTTTGTAGCTGGCACTCCAGTTACACTGAATGAGAGTTGGAAGGTAGGAGAACTCCCAGATAACTCCTATAAAATTTCTGTTGAGTGGTTTGATAATGGTACATCTGTAGGTAAGGATGCAACAGCATTTACAGTTAAGAAGGGTGTAGTAGAAGAAATTAAGCCAGAACTCAAGAATAAGATTACAGTAACTCCAAATACTGCTAAGAAAACAGATACGTTAACAATTAGTGATGAAATTAAGAATCCAACGACAAATTACGATGCTAAGAATATTGATGTTTCTTATGTAATCACAAATTCAGGTAATACTATTGTATGGAAAACTGATAAGAAAGTCAGCGAGCTTAAGGCACAAAAAGAAACAACATTAACTACAACAGTTCCGTTGACTAGCTTCGTTCCAGGTGAGTATACGGTTACTTCTTCCGTTGCTGTATCTGGTAAGACATTATGTAAAGATACTGCGAAATTTACAGTAATTGATGATAACGTAGTAGTTAACACAGAGAATTTTGCCGGAGCAATTAATGTAACCGTAGACAATACAGAAAGAACAGCTGAGTATAAGTACACAGTATCCAATAAATCCGAAATCAACGCAAAAGATGTAAAGATCTTTGTTAAGACTGAAAAAGCATCTGTAAAAGTTGATAAAGAATCGAAGAAAACAGATATTCAGGCTAAGAAGGATGTTCAGTACACTTCCTTAAAAGATATCTCTGATAATAGCAAGTGGGTACCTGGTACATATAAAGCAACTCTATATTTAGTCAATAGCAAAGGCGAAGAAGTAGTTCTTGCTTCAACAACATTTAAGATTGTTGCAGATTTCTACTCGACAGGTTATACTTTATTTAGTACAGATGGAAAAGTAATTTTGGATGGTGCAGATATCACTGTTAAGGGTAAGGTTTATGCCAATGGCATATTTAGAACCAATGGTTCCTCAATTAAAGTAGATTCAGTAACATCTACGAAGAACTTGGACTTACAAGGTGATACTTATGGTATTGTAGTAAAGGATAAGAAAGCTTATGCATCAAAGGTTGAATTACCTGATTATACCGAGGAGATTCTTAGACTTTATGATCAAACGAAATATCAGCATATCAATGTAGTTACTGATATGAGTAAAGTAGAAGATGAGATAACAGTATGTAATAAAGTAGTAAGTCATTACGTTCCAACGGTTACATTAAAACACACATTACTTGCAAAAGGTGACACCTTAAGCTTAAATTCACAAGAAATCACACTTGGAACG
Source organism: Clostridiales bacterium (assembly GCA_029098165.1). GTDB lineage: Bacteria > Bacillota > Clostridia > Lachnospirales > Lachnospiraceae > Lachnoclostridium. Next base: position 13,398 of record JAQXNU010000076.1, on the reverse strand, counting down.
GAAAAGAATCCAATTGTATTTAGTTGTCTGAATGGTGATGTAACTCTAAATGGAACTTACATTAACATTAATGGTATTATCTATGTTCCAAACGGTAAGGTCACAATTAATGTCAATAAAGTTAGATTAAATGGAACTATTATTGCTAAGGAAATTGAATTCCATTCAAGTGATGCAAAATGTGCAAGTTTAGAAGTTAATAAGTAATGCTGATATAAGATAAAGAGGGTGTTGCTTAGCAATTCATGATTGCTAAAGTGACACACTCTTTTTTTTGGCTTGTTTCTGACGAAGGAATCTGGGGTTGTATAATTAATAAATCGAGACAAAATCTTAGCGTAAAAGTTCTAATTTATGAGCTATAATGGAATTGATTGTTTCCGATGTTGAGTGTAGAATGATATTGTCGATAAAAAATAAAAATTTTCCATAAAATGTATTGACAAAAGTTAGAAATTCAGTCGTTGAATTTTCATATATATTGTGATATAGTACTAGCATTTTTACCAAATCATACAAAATATCAAAAAAAATGTTGCAACTTTGTCAAGCCAGTACTATAATTATAATTGGCAAAAATTTGGTTTTACTTTTTTTATTATCATATAAAATGGAGGCCTAAATATGAGTAGTACAGCACAGCTGTCAGCAAAGGAAAGAATCACTACTTTGCTAGACGAGAATAGTTTTGTTGAAGTTGGTGCACTAGTTACAAAGAGAAGCACAGATTTCAATCTGCAACAAAAAGAAGTACCATCCGATGGTGTTATTACCGGTTATGGTGTAATTGAGGGAAATCCTGTTTATGTTTATGCACAGGATGCAACGGCATTGAATGGTTCTATGGGTGAAATGCATGCAAAGAAAATTTCAAATCTTTATGATCTTGCCATGAAGGTAGGAGCTCCAGTGATCGGTCTTATTGATTGCGCTGGTATGCGTTTGGAAGAAGCTACTGATGCGTTGGCGGGATTTGGCGATATCTACTTGAAACAGACTTTAGCATCTGGTGTTATTCCTCAGATCACAGCAGTATTTGGTACATGTGGTGGAGGAAGCGCTGTTTCTGCAAACTTAACTGATTTTGTATTTATGGAAGCTAAGAATGCTAAATTATTTGTAAATACACCAAATGCAATTGCCGGCAATAACGTAACAAAATGTGACACTGCAGCAGCCGACTTTATGGCAAAAGCAGGTTTGGTTGATTTCGTTGGTGAAGATGAAGCAGCTGTCCTTAACAGTGTAAGAGAATTAGTTGCCATGTTACCAGCAAACAACGAAGATGATGCTTCTTATGATGAATGTTTAGATGATCTCAATCGTAGTTTAGTGAATTTAACTTCTGAGTTAGACGATGTAACTTTAGCATTGAAAGATTTATCTGATAATGGAGCATTTGTTGAAGTCAAAAATACATATGCAAGAGAGATGGTAACTGGCTTCATTCGTTTAAACGGAATGACAGTCGGAGCAGTAGCGAATCGTACTGCTGAATTAGATGAAAATGGTAAAGTTACAACAAAATATGATGATGTGTTAACATCGGCAGGTTGCTACAAAGCTGAGAAATTTGTGGCTTTTTGTGATGCTTTCAATATTCCTGTATTAACATTAACTAATGTTTCTGGATACAGCGCATCCATCGAGGATGCAAAATCCATTAGTTTAGCAGCCGCTAAATTAACTTATGCATTTGCTAATGCCACCGTACCTAAGGTTAATGTCATCACGAAGAATGCATTCGGAAGTGCTTATATTACAATGAATTCAAAACACATTGGTGCTGATATGGTATTTGCATTAGAAGATGCGAAGATTGGTATGATGGACGCTTCTTTAGCGGCACAAATCCTTTGCCCAGATGACAAGGATGCACAGGCGAAAGCAGCAAAAGAATATGATGAGTTACAGCAAAGCGCAGTTGCAGCAGCAAAACGTGGTTATGTGGATGCAATTGTAGAAGCTGAAGCATTACGTCAACATGTAGTTTATGCATTTGAGATGTTATTTACAAAGAGAGAGATCCGCCCAAGCAAAAAGCATGGCACGGTTTAGTAACGAGGTGAAACTATGGGATTAAATCAAATTGTTTTACTCGCAACACAAGTCGAAGAGAAGTCTTTAGGTGAGCGTATGCAAACAGCACTTTTGAATACAGTTATGGGTATCGCAATTGTATTCGTTGTTTTACTCTTGATTAGTGCCTTAATTTCCTGTTTTAAGTTCATTAATAAAGCTGAGATGAATGCACAGAAAAAGAGAGAAGCTGTAGCAAGTGCAAATGCGCCAACACCTGCGCCAGTGACAGAAGCTGTTGTGGAAGAAGAGGAATTATCCGATGATCTTGAGTTAGTAGCGGTAATCACAGCTGCGATTCATGCGTATGAAGAAGCACAAGGGAATGAAGTGCCAGCGAACGGATTAGTGGTTAGAAGTATTAGAAAAGTAAATAGATCGAAATGGCTCAATGCCTAAGTACATGAAGGAGGATTTTACAATGAAAAATTATACAATTACTGTTAATGGAAATGTATATGAAGTAACCGTAGAAGAAGGTGCAGCAGGAGTTGCTAGTGCACCAGTAGCGAAACCAGCAGCAAAACCAGCAGCACCTAAGGCAGCAGCACCAAAAGCAGCAGGCACTCAAGGATCTGTAAAAGTGAATGCTCCAATGCCAGGTAAGATTCTTGCTGTAAAAGCAAACGCTGGTCAGGCTGTGAAAAAAGGTGATGTTATCATGGTTCTTGAAGCTATGAAGATGGAAAATGAAATTGTTGCTCCTAGTGATGGTACCGTTGCGAGTGTTAATGTAGCAGTTGGTTCAACTGTAGAAGCTGGCGAAGTATTAGCTACTTTAAACTAATGGTAACGCAGATGCGAGAGCATTTGCTAAAATTCATGGCAGAGATTTTAAGTTTCTGTTTTTAGGAGGTTACTCAATATGGATTACGTATTAGACACGTTACAAAAATTAGGTGACCAGATGGCATTTGGTACCCTTTATTGGGGAAACTATATAATGATTGCCGTAGCGTTACTGTTTTTGTATCTCGCAATTAAGAAAGGCTACGAACCACTGTTGTTAGTACCTATTGCATTCGGTATGTTATTAGTTAATATGTTCCCGGACATTATGGCAGCGCCTTCCGTTGATGCAAATGGTATTGAGTCTGCGGGTGGGTTGTTACATTACTTTTTCAAGTTAGATGAATGGAGTATTCTGCCATCCTTAATCTTCTTAGGTGTTGGTGCCATGACCGACTTTGGACCATTGATTGCAAATCCTAAGAGTTTCTTATTAGGTGCAGCAGCTCAAATTGGTATCTTCGGTGCTTACTTAATGGCTATGCTTATGGGATTCAATGATAAAGCAGCGGCGGCAATTTCAATTATCGGTGGTGCTGATGGTCCTACTTCTATTTTCTTAGCTGGTAAGCTTGGACAGGCGGAATTAATGGGACCAATTGCCGTGGCGGCATACTCATATATGTCCTTGGTTCCAATTATCCAGCCACCAATCATGAAGTTATTGACAACTAAGAAAGAGCGTGAGATCAAGATGGAACAGTTACGTCCTGTTTCTAAATTAGAAAAGATCTTATTCCCTATTATTGTTACAATCGTAGTAGTTATGATCCTTCCTACAACTGCTCCATTGGTTGGTATGTTAATGCTTGGTAACTTATTCAGAGAATGTGGTGTAGTTAAACAGTTAACGGAAACTGCATCCAACGCTTTAATGTACATCGTAGTTATTTTACTTGGTACATCCGTTGGTGCATCTACGAGTGCAGAAGCATTCTTACGTTTTGATACTTTAAAAATTGTTGCTCTTGGTTTGATAGCCTTTGCATTAGGTACTGCCGCTGGTGTATTATTTGGTAAGATCATGTGCAAGGCAACTCATGGTAAGGTTAACCCATTGATCGGTTCTGCTGGTGTATCTGCCGTTCCTATGGCAGCCCGTGTATCTCAGAAAGTTGGTGCAGAAGCGGATCCTACAAACTTCTTATTGATGCATGCAATGGGACCTAACGTAGCTGGTGTTATCGGTACAGCAGTTGCTGCAGGTGTATTTATGGCTATTTTCCTATAGTTCAAGGAAAGGGCAAAATATTTTATTTTCCATAAATTGATTCAAGTTAAGTATGTGAACATTCCACACAATATGTGGGAATGAAGTATTACATTTGATTAGATAATAGTTTGGATTCATTAAGAAGGGATATCGTCCCTTCCTAAGACCGAATCCATGATGGAGGTTATAATACTATGGCAGAACAAGCTAAAAGACCGGTAAAGATTACCGAGACAGTATTACGTGATGCACATCAGTCATTAATCGCAACTAGAATGACAACCGAACAGATGCTTCCTATCATCGAGAAGATGGATAAGGTTGGTTATCATGCAGTAGAGTGCTGGGGTGGTGCAACATTTGATGCATCTTTACGTTTCTTAAAAGAAGATCCTTGGGAAAGACTTAGAAAGTTAAGAGCAGGATTTAAGAATACGAAATTACAGATGTTATTCCGTGGACAGAATATCTTAGGATATCGTCACTATGCAGATGATGTAGTTGAGTACTTCGTTCAGAAATCTATCGCAAATGGTATTGATATCATTCGTATCTTTGATGCCTTAAATGATTTACGTAACTTAGAGTGCGCTGTTAAGGCAGCAAACAAAGAAAAAGGTCATGCACAGATCGCTCTTTCTTATACCTTAGGTGATGCTTATACCATCGACTATTATGTAAAGATGGCAAAACAGGTAGAAGAGATGGGTGCTGATTCCATCTGTATCAAGGATATGGCTGGTTTATTAGTTCCTTACGAAGCAACAAACTTAGTTACTGCAATTAAGAGTGCTGTTAAGATCCCAGTTGACTTACATACTCATTATACTTCTGGTGTTGCAGGCATGACTTACTTAAAGGCAGTAGAAGCAGGCTGTGACATCATCGATACAGCAATGTCTCCATTTGCTATGGGTACTAGCCAGCCAGCGACTGAGGTTATGGTTGAGACATTTAAGGGAACACCTTATGATACTGGTTTGGATCAGGATTTACTTGCTGAAATCGCAGATTACTTCCGTCCAATTCAGGAAGAGTGCTTAAAGAGTGGCTTATTAAATCCTAAGGTTATGGGTGTTAACATTAAGACATTGTTATATCAGGTACCAGGTGGTATGTTATCAAACTTAGTTTCTCAGTTAAAAGAGCAGAAAGCAGAAGATAAATACTACGATGTATTAAAAGAAATCCCACGTGTTCGTAAAGACTTCGGTGAACCACCATTGGTTACACCAAGTTCTCAGATTGTTGGTACTCAGGCTGTACTTAACGTATTAGCTGGTGAGAGATACAAGATGATCACAAAAGAATCCAAAGCAATCTTACGTGGTGAATATGGTAGAACAGCAATGCCATTTAACCCTGAAGTTCAGAAGAAAGCAATCGGTGATGATCAACCAATCACTTGCCGTCCAGCAGATCTTTTAAAACCAGAGTTAAAGACGATTGAGAAAGAAATGGAGCAGTGGAAACAACAAGATGAAGACGTATTAACATACGCTTTATTCCCACAGGTTGCTACTGAATTCTTCAAGTACAGACAGGCGCAGCAGACAAAAGTGGATGTTTCTGCCGCTGATACTAAGAATAAGGCTTATCCAGTTTAGGATATTATGCGATAATTGAAATATAACTTAAAGAGCTGTAAATAAACAGTAAAAGAATTGAAAGTGAGAGGAGGGGAATCATATTAGAATTTGGCTAAGGATGTAAGAAAGAGAAAAACAGCCAAATTCAATATGATTCCCTACCTCTATCTTCTTTGCTCTCTTTACTGGCTTTTACAGCTCACTTTTTTAGCCTTTCTAACATATTCATTTATTGACCTTGAATTTTGACAAGGGTAAAATGTAGACAACAGTTGATAAACAATATCCTTAGGAGAGAGTCTCTTGATAAAAGCAGTGATATTTGATATGTATGAAACCTTGATTACTTTATTTAAAAGCTCATTGTATTTTGGAACACAGATGGCGCAGGATGTGAATATTGCGAAAGAAGAGTTCTTAAAGATGTGGAGTCCAATGGAGCATGACCGAACCCTTGGGAAACTTTCTTTGGAAGAAGCACTTGCGACAATTTTTAGAGAAGTACAATGCTTTTCCAAGGAACTTTTGGATCTATTGGTACAAAAACGAACGAAGGCCAAAGAAGAAAGTTTACGAGAAGTATATTATAAGCATATGGCATTCAGAAAGCGAAAACAGCATATGGTGCAACGTTGTTTGCACGAGCAAGGAAAAGATTCGATAAGTCTGCCTATTGACGAGAAAATAGTTTCTATGATATTCTACTAAGTTACAAAAAGTATGCTTTGCGATGCCTACTTACAATACGATAAATGAAATATACGAGGTTTTTATGGTTAGGGAGTTAGAAGCATTTTTACACATCATGACGATTGGTGCAGCCGGAGTATTGGGCTTAGGTTTTTGTGCGACTTTTTATGATAACAGGAAGACTAGAAAATTATTAAAACAATTTAATAGGAATAAAGAAAAAATGATCGATCTATTAAGTTCTGTTCCGGGTGGGGTTGGAATCTTTCAATACAAAGATGGAGTAATCACGCGAGAATATCTAAATGAAGGATATTATCGAATGATGAATATGAGTGAAGAAAGTCGAGATGATTATCAGAAAGATAAGACAATCAGTGTTTTGCATAAAGAAGATGCGCAAAGACTTCTAGATACGATCGAGTGTTATTTGCAACGTTATTCGGCGAGTCGCCCAGACACGGTCTCGGGAAATTTTCGAATTATCACGGGCGATCGAAAAACATATCGATGGCTGAACTTAAATGCCAAGGTCATCAAGAAGGAAAAGGGAGTATTTACATTCTATTGTAGTTTTACGGATGTGGAAGACGAAATGAATGCCAAGCGTGAATTAATGGAGAGTGAGGCAACGTTACAAGTTGCAACGGAGATTTCTAATATGATCTATTGGGAATACAATCCCGAGACGAATATTGCTAAGATGTCAGAAAAAGCTAGGCAAGAGTTACATGTACCAGTTATGATGATGGATTATCCAAAAAGCTGGCTGGAACAGGGAATCATACATAGTGACTCCATAAAGATTTTTCAAGAGATGACAGACAAGATTAAAGAAGGTGCAGAATATGCAGAGTGTGAGATCAAAACACTACATGAAGATGGATATCATTGGGAGCAGATACGATGTCAGTCCATCTATGCACCATCTAAAAAACGAATTAAGGTGATTGGAATCGCAATTGATATTACAGAACAAAAGCGAGCAGAAGATCGTTATAATCGATATATGGATAGTTTGATGAGAACGAATCCAAAAGCAATTGGGGCGATTCGTTTAAATCTAACAAAAAACTGGTGTGGAGAGTGTTATAGTTCCAATGAACGACTAATCTATCTTCATCAAAACCGTACTGTGGATGATTTTATACAAAATATATGTTATGTGACAGGAACGAAAGAGAATAAACAAGATTTATTAGAGACTTTTAATCGGGAGAGTCTGTTTAAAGAGTTCTATGATGGAAATAATAACTTTTCGAAAGAGTACTGTTGTAAAATTGGTGGCAGATCTCCACAATGGATTAATATCTCTGTAAATATGGGAAGAAACCCGGTAAATGGGGACATTGAGGCGATTATCTATTGTACGAATATCAACGATGATAAGATTGCAGAATCCATTATTAAAGATTCCATCGAACATGATTATGACTATATGATCTATTTTGATATGATTACAGAAGAATATTACGTTTATACAAGTTATCCACAAGATATGGTTGTAAGTGGAACGAAATTCTTTACAACTGCTGTTGAACAGGCAAAAAAGATTTTGCCAGAACCAGAGGCAGAGAAGGTTTATTCACAGATCAATCGTAAAACCATTGAGAGAGAACTATCAAAATCAGATAATTATTATATTTATTATAATATTGATAAAGATGATCAAACGCTATATCGAAAGAAAATGCGTTTTACTTATGTTGACAAAAAAGCCCATAAGGTGTTGCTAACACAGATTGATGTTACGGATAGTTATCTCATGGAACAGATGAAAAATAAGGAATTGACAGCAGCTTTAGATGCAGCAGAAAAGGCGAATAATGCAAAATCAGAATTTTTATCTCGTATGAGCCATGATATGAGAACTCCGATGAATGGTATCATCGGTATGACACATCTTGCTTTAGTGGAAAAATGTCCTGTCAAGACACGGACGTATATTAAGAAGATTGATATGCTATCCAACTTTTTACTCGGACTGATCAATGATATTTTGGATATGTCGAAAATTGAGAGTGGTAAGATCAAGTTGAATCCGCAACCCTATACATTGTCTGAATTCAATGAATATATATTAGCAATCATCGAACCAATCTGTAAGGTAAAGAATATTACATTTAACTATAAGAAGATAGCAATTGACTTTATTGCAATTATTGATAAATTACGTATCAATCAGATTTTCTTTAATTTACTATCAAATGCTATTAAATTTACACCAAATGGCGGTGAAGTCAGTTTGACTTATGAGAATAGCTTTATCGTGGATCATCTGCTGACTGTGGACTGTGTTGTACGAGATAACGGTATTGGAATGAGTAAAGAATTTTTAGAACATGCATTTGAACCATTTACTCAGGAAGTCAGTGATTCAAAAACTCAGAATATGGGTAGTGGCCTTGGATTATCCATCGTAAAGGAACTCGTAGAGTTAATGGGTGGAACGATTGAGTGTACGAGTGAACTTGGAAAGGGAACTGAATTTAGAGTACATCTGCAATGCAAGATCAGTACGTATGAGGAAGAATTTAAGACTAAGGAAGAAGTAAAGAAAGAAATCAGTATGAAGGGCAAACGAATTCTATTATGTGAGGATAATGAAATTAATACAGAAATTGCAACCTTATTACTCGAACAGAAAGGTTTGATCGTAGAACATGCTACTAATGGTGCCATCGGAGTTGATAGGATGAAAGCAGCACCGGCTAATTATTATAGTGCGATTCTTATGGATATCTCGATGCCAGTGATGAATGGACTCGATGCTACGAAACAGATTCGTGCATTAAAACGAGAAGATTGTAAGAAGATACCGATCATTGCAATGACAGCGAATGCATTTAAGGAAGATCAGGAAATGTGTAAGCAGGCTGGAATGGATGAGCACTTGGCGAAACCAATCGAACCAGATAAATTATTTGATATTTTAGAGAGTTATTTATCATAATGGGAAAATTTTAAATATGATAATAACTATAACATTGGAATTTTGTCGAAATTGTGATATTCTATAATGTATACGATAAGATACAGCTCAATTGAGTGAATATAATTATCAATACATCGGAGAAAGTTATGAGTGTAATTAGTAGTGAAAATTTAAACAAAATTATTTGTAGCTCTTTGAGCATTATAAATAAGGATATCATTAATCATGGAGAAATCACAGGTTACATCTTGTATAAGATGCTAGAATGTGAAAATCGGTATACCAAGCAGGAACTGATGGATTTTGCAATGCTAGGGATATTACATGATATTGGTCTGTATAAAGAGCCCGATGTTAGTAAATTAAAAGAATTTGAAACGAGAAATCCATGGGCACACTCGATTTATGGATTTTTGTTCTTAAAATATCTGTCTCCAATGCAAGATAAAGCAGAGAACGTACTATATCATCATTTAGATTATCAGTTGAATTCCTACGTCCCTCAAAAATATAAGCATGTTGTGGAATGCTTAAATTTTGCAGATAAAATGGATACCTTTATGCATAATACAACTCACAATATGTCTACCGACTACTTTGTTATGAATCGTAATATTAAATTTAGTGGACATTCGATGGACCTATTCTTAAAAGCGGAAGCAAAATATCATATTACGCAGCATATGAAAGATGGCAGTTATAATGATGAACTTGCTGAACTATTTAGTCAGGCAACCTTATCGGAGAGTTATAAGCGTGGGTTCCTAGAGATGCTAATCTATAGTATTGATTTTAGAAGCGAGCATACGGTGATTCATACAATGGCAACCGTAAGCTTTGCCCGACAGCTTGGTAAACTGATGCATCTTAATTCTGTGGATTTGTCCAATCTGTATTATGGGGCGCTGTTGCATGACATTGGGAAAATCGCCATTCCTCTTGAGATTCTGGAATCTACTTCGAGATTATCGGATGAGGAAATGCGGACGATGAAAGCTCATGTCCGTATTACGGAGATGATCCTAGAAGGAAAAGTGAATGAGGAAGTCGTAAAGATAGCCTCCCGTCATCATGAAAAGCTAGATGGTAGTGGATATCATAGAGGATTGACCGAGGCAGACCTAACATTGCCACAAAAAATAGTTGCTGTTGCTGATATCTTAAGTGCTTTATATGGAAAACGTAGCTACAAAGATTCCTTTGATCGTACCTTGATTGAGAAAATATTAAATGAGGATGCCAATCATCATAAGATTAGTAGGGAAGTGGTAGATTGCTTATTCCGCAATTATGATAGTGTCATCGCAACGTTTGAAAAAGAAAAGAATGAGACAATCGGAATTTATCTTAAGATTAAAGAACAATTCTCGGTGATCATGAAAGAATTTGAAAAGTTTGAATGAAATGAGGAAATATAATGGAACCAATAAAACCATATAAGAAGAACTTTGACTATTCCTATACGCTAGGAGCTTTTCCAACAATAGAATTGATTAAATCAAGACCTGAACAAGTAAAGGGAGTGTACATTCATTCAACTTTTACAGACCGTGAAAATCTGGAGCATTTATGTAACGAAAATCGTATTCCAGTTCTCCAAGGAGATAAAACAATCGCTCGTGTTAGTGATAAAGAGAATGTATTTGTTGTTGGTGTATTTGAAAAATATAAATGTACTCTAGAGAAGGACAAATCTCATATAGTTCTTGTTAATCCAAGTAATATGGGAAACTTAGGTACGATCCTTCGTACTGCAGTTGGCTTTGGAATTCATGATATTGCATTTATTAATCCAGGCGCCGATGTATTTAATCCAAAAGTGGTACGTTCATCAATGGGCGGATTATTCCGCTTAAGACATCAGTATTTTGATTCCTTTGAGGAATATCGTCGTATCAACAATCAACAAGAAGTATTTACTTTTATGCTAAATGGCGAAAAGCCATTGACCATTCAGGATTGTCCAAAACCAGAGTTGTTCTCTCTTGTCTTCGGTAACGAAGCAACAGGACTTGACAACTCATATTTAGAAGTAGGAACAAGTATCATTATTCCGCAGTCTCCAGAAGTAGATTCGTTGAATTTGACCATTGCTGTTGGAATTGGAACGTATATGTTTACACATTAAGAATATTGTTTTGAGTAAAAAGCAAGAATTGTTCATTTCGGTTCTTGCTTTTTCTCTATAATTGTAATTACTAAGATTCCAGGACCGATGGAATTTGGTAAATACAATAAAGGAGAATCTAATTTACGATCTGGGTAAAGTCGTGTTATCAAAGTGTAAGACGGTTAAAGAGGCAGTAGACTTTTTAAAGGACTATAATATTCCAAGTGGGTTTAATGATTATCTGCTATTTGCAGATGTAAGCGGAGATTCTATTGTCATTGAATGGATCGATGACAAAATGAAAATAATTGTAAAGGAAGAGGATAAGAACTATCAAATTGCTACAAATTACTGGCTGACTAACACAGAGCTCGGTGGCTATCCATGTGAACGGTATATTAAAGTTGAGAATTTACTTAGTCAGAATGAACCAACTCAAAAGCTCTGTGTTCAGGCACTGGAGGAAAACAAACAAGATTGGGAAGAAGGAGATACCCTTTATTCTAATGTTTATAACTTGACGGATCGAACTGTTAATGTATATCTTCGGGGAAATATGACGGATTGTTATGTGCTGAATTCAAAGAAAATATTTGATATGATGGAGAAAGGTGAGGAATTGAGCGAAAAGTTAGATGGTCAAAAGTTGAAATCGGACCACTAAGAACTTTAATCAATTTTAGCAGATTCCTCAAACATGCAGGAGGAATCATGAACACATATCAAATATCAGCAATTGAACAAGCGATTCAGGTCGTGGAACAAAGCATAAAGCAGGATAGTTTTTGTATATTATCGACCTACAAATTCGAATGGTAATATGATTCAATTAAATAGTGTTAGCTTTCAGAAGAATGTAGGAGCCTATTATTTATCAGCTCTAGGAACTTATACCGTTGGTTATAATATTTTTAATCAATCCGGGGAATACACAGTCTACATATATGCTCAAAATAAAGGAAAAGAGAATCATCTAGTTTACTCTCAGAATGTCACAATTTATGAAGAAGCACCAACATCAACTATAAAAAACGATTCTACTGGAAGTTTCTCTATTACATCACCAGTTGAAGAAAGCTATATTGATTTTAGCAAAGTATTGTTAGTAAAATGGAGTAAGGTATTGTTAAACGTCCGAAGGCTTCCGTAACTCAAAATGGCTTAAGAACATACTCTTTGACAAGAAAGAGTTAAGTGATAAGATCGTATTTCAAAACTTACCAACAGGTAAGATGACACTGATCATTACCGTCTAAGATATGAATGATACTTAGGTCACGAAAAAAGTGAATTTTGAAGTAAAGAAGGAGAAAAAACAAAACTTACGGAAATCCCGCAGAAGTATATCGTAAAAAGGTCAGAATCTGAAGCTTAAGGGTATCGTAAGTGCATCTTCTCCACTGGTGAAGATTACTGCGCAGGTCGATCGGTTCGCTTCTTCAAGAGTATCATATTCAGCTCCAAAAAATTCTGGTCGTAAGAGTTACAATCTTTCTAAATTAAAGCTGGAAAACTGCTAAATCAGAGCCTGGTGATTATGTTGTCAAGATATATATCAGTACAAGCAATGGTTCTAATACGTCTATTGGAGCTATCATCGATTTGACAATTAAATAAATAGAAAGAAAGTCACTCAAACATGAATACTCCAGGATTGAGTGACGTTTTTTACGTAAATAAAAGAAGACGGAAGAAGTAATAAAGATTTTGTTTCTTCTTCCGTCGGATGACTAGTAATTAAGCTGTTTTTTTCTTTGTGATTAAATTATTAATTGGAACTGCAACAACGATTACAATAGAAGCAATGACCATAAGCCAAAAACCGAAACCACGGTGAGCGATTCCACCTAAGCCATGCTTCTGCCAATCCTGAAATCAAGCAACTGTATATCAATGGACATTTTTGCTATGTCTTCAAGTTTGGTATTGTTACCAATGGTCTTGGCATCATCCGACATATATCTTTTTACAACAAAGACTTTATGACCTCTCA
>JAQXNU010000075.1 GCA_029098165.1 Clostridiales bacterium | reverse complement strand
TATGGTTAAGGCTGCTTACTCCTCAGGAAAACCTGCACTCGGTGTTGGTGCTGGTAATACACCTGCTATTTTAGATGAATCATGTGATGTTCGTCTTGCCGTTAACTCAATCATTCATTCCAAAACATTTGATAATGGTATGATCTGTGCTTCTGAACAATCCGTTATCATTAGCGATAAAATTTATGACGCAGCTAAAAAGGAATTTGTTGAACGTGGTTGCCATATCTGTAACAAAGAAGAAACTCAAAAATTAAGAGAGACTATCTTGATCAATGGTGCTCTAAATGCAAAGATTGTTGGACAAAGCGCTCATACGATTGCTAAACTTGCAGGATTTGATGTTCCAGTAGCTACAAAGATTTTGATTGGTGAAGTAGAATCTGTTGAACTTGAGGAACAATTTGCACATGAAAAATTATCTCCAGTATTAGCTATGTATAAATCAAAATCATTTGAAGATGCAGTCGCAAAAGCAAAACAATTAATCGCTGATGGTGGTTATGGTCATACTTCTTCCCTATACATCAACGTAGGTACTGGTAAATATAAGATTGAAACTTTCCAGAATGCAATGAAAACTTGCCGTATCTTAATCAATACACCTTCTTCTCACGGTGGTATTGGTGATTTATATAACTTTAACTTAGCTCCTTCTTTGACACTCGGCTGTGGTTCTTGGGGTGGAAACTCTGTATCAGAGAACGTAGGTGTTAAGCATTTGATCAACATCAAGACAGTTGCTGAGAGGAGAGAAAACATGCTTTGGTTTAGAACACCTGAAAAGGTTTACTTTAAGAAGGGATGTTTACCTGTTGCCCTTAATGAATTAAAACAAGTAATGGATAAAAAGAAAGTTTTCATTGTTACAGATGCTTTCCTTTACAAAAATGGTTATACCAAAGTAGTTACTGATAAATTAGACGAATTAGGAATTCAGCATACTACATTCTATAATGTAGCTCCAGATCCATCCTTAGCTAGTGCAACAGAAGGTGCTGCACAGATGAGATTATTTGAGCCTGACTGCATCATTGCAATTGGTGGTGGTTCTGCTATGGATGCTGGTAAGATTATGTGGGTTATGTATGAGCATCCAGAAGTTGACTTCCTTGATTTAGCTATGCGTTTCATGGATATTAGAAAGAGAGTTTATACATTCCCTAAGATGGGTGAAAAAGCATACTTTATCGCTATTCCTACTTCCTCAGGTACTGGTTCCGAAGTTACACCTTTCGCAGTTATTACCGATGAAAGAACTGGAACAAAATATCCTTTAGCTGATTATGAGCTCCTTCCTAAGATGGCGATCATTGATGCTGATATGATGATGAACCAGCCAAAAGGATTAACAAGCGCTTCAGGTATTGATGCTTTAACTCATGCTCTTGAAGCATACGCTTCCATCATGGCTACCGATTATACAGATGGTTTAGCTTTAAAGGCTATGAAGAATATTTTCGCTTATTTACCAAGTGCATATGAAAACGGTGCAAAAGATCCAATTGCACGTGAAAAGATGGCAGACGCATCTACCATGGCTGGTATGGCATTTGCAAATGCTTTCTTAGGAGTATGTCACTCCATGGCACATAAACTTGGGGCTTTCCATCACATTCCTCACGGTGTTGCCAATGCATTACTTATTGATGAAGTTATGAGATTCAATTCTTCTCACGTTCCAACTAAGATGGGTACTTTCTCACAATATCAGTATCCACATGCACTTGAACGTTATGCAGAATGTGCTGACTTCTTAAGAATTCCTGGTAAAACAGATGAAGAAAAATTAGAAAACTTAATTAAAGCTATTGATGAATTAAAAGAAAAAGTTGGTATTAAAAAGACAATCAAAGAATATGGTGTTGATGAAAAGTATTTCTTAGATACTCTGGATGATATGGTTGAGCAGGCATTTGATGATCAGTGTACTGGTGCTAATCCAAGATATCCATTAATGAAAGAAATCAAAGAGATGTACCTGAGAACATACTACGGCAAATAGTCATTACATCACTTATCATTGCGGCTTTGAATTCCTTTTAGCCGCAATGATGTTTACATATATATATCTTCATATCAGTAACTGTCCACTAATCTTACAGTTACTCCTTTTTAACACTATTATCAGATGAATGAATTTGATTCATCTGTTAAATATGATAAGAAAACTATCTTATCGAATATGAAAAAAAGCAATTCGATTTCCCTAACCATCGAATTGCTTTTTTATTAGAAATTATTCTAATCCTCTTATCTTATAAATATCCTATACATATTCTACAACATCAAGCCACTTCATTAGTAGTTCTTTTTCTTCTGGTTTTTTCTTAGTCAACTGAGCGGCAGCTACGATTGGAAGCCATGTCTGAACATAACGTTTTTCTGTGAAACTCTTCTTACAGAACATATCAAGATACATATCCGCCATCTTTTTATCCTTTAAAGAAAGTAAAAGATAAGTTCTTGCTGCATCTGCACTTGCATTTCCCTGTGTAGCATGAACCCAGTCTAATATATACATCTGATCGCCTGAAACAATAATATTAGCTGGGCAGAAGTCACCATGACATACCTTTACATGCTTAGGCATTCCGTCCAATTTTGTTAACAAATCATACTTTTTAATATGGTCTAATTCCTCAACACTATCAATCTGACGAACTAGTTTGTCTTTTAACTTATTAAGCAATGGAGCTCTCTTTGAGTGAACCTGGAGTTGCAAATCAACCATTTGCTCAATATATGTAGAAATTTTATCCGGATTTTCTTCCATGAGCTTTTCTAATGTCTTTCCTTCAATAAAATTCATTGTAATTGCCCACTGTCCATCAATTTTACTTACTTCGCTTATACTTGGAATAGGTAAGCCAGTCTCTTCCACTCTTGTTGTATTCAGCGCTTCATTTAGAACATCTGTCTTTGAAATTCCTTTGTTAAATAACTTAATTGCATTGTTATTATCCTTATACACACTTGCATTCTTTCCTTTAGATACTAACGTTTGCAAATTCATAACAATCGCTCCTCTCTTGTCAGTAAATATAATGCAGTTTTTCGTTAAATGATTTCTCATCTCTTATGTGATTTGTTAACTTCTAACAACATTATACCACGAAAACTTCTAATTGTATAGTAAATAAATAAAAATATCTATCTTTTTCGGATATTTAGTATAATCTCTAAATATCCTTGCTACTATATAAAAAATAATCTATAATGATATCGAAATTGAGTTTATATTACTGGAGGTTATCCATGCGAAATAAAATTAAATCTATTGGTTTACGTTTACTATCCGTAGTGATGGTATTTAATATATTAACTGTACCCCTTAGTGCTTCTGCTACAGAGGCATCTTCCACAAAATCGGAGTCTTCACAAAGTACCGAATCTGCTTCCGATTTTGTCTGGCCTACTGGTCCAGACGTATATGCTGACGGTGCAATCGTCATGGAAGCAAGCACAGGACTTGTTCTTTACGAAAAAGATGCAAAAACTGCTTATTATCCAGCCAGCATAACAAAGATCATGACAACCCTTCTAGCACTAGAGAACTGCAATTTAAATGAAACTATGACCATGTCACATGAAGCGGAATGGGATGTTGATTTTAACAGCAGCCGAATTGGTCTTGTCGAAGGCGAATCTGTTTCTTTAAAAGATGCACTCTATGCTGTAATGCTAGAATCTGCAAATGAGGTTTCTTACGGTGTTGCTGAGCATGTAGCCAATGGTACGGAAGCCGATTTTGCTGCTATGATGAATGCGAAAGCTGCTGAACTTGGTTGTGTCAATACACACTTTGTAAATCCTCATGGTCTTCATAATAATGATCACTATACTTGTGCTTATGATATGGCGCTGATCAGTCGTGAAGCTATTCAAAATCCTGAATTTCGAACCATAACAGGAACAAGAACTTATACCATCCCAGCTACTAATAAGAATGTAGCAAGACCGATTGCTAACCACCATCGCTTTATTCGAAAAACGCTTAATTATGATGGTGCTATTGGCGGTAAAACAGGTGGTACTGCAGAAGCAAAGACAACCTTAGTAACCTTTGCTGAACGTAATGGTCTTACACTAATTGCAGTTGTACTTCATGTTGATACTGCACTTCATGCATATGAAGATACCGCTAAGATGCTTGACTTTGCTTTCGATAACTATTCATTATATAGTATGGAAGATACCAATCAAGAGAGTTCTTCCTTTAGATTTCCTTCTTTATTCAAAGACTTTAAGGAATTTAACTCAAGAGATATCAGTAAACTGAGTTTAAGTAAGAATAGCAATGTTGTATTACCTTTAAAAGCTAATATCAAGGATGCAGTTAAGACAATTACTTACTCTAAAGTAGATGAATTCCAACATGGAAATAATGTCATTGGTAAGATCTCATATACATTTGGAGGCAAATATGTAGGGTCCACTGATATTTTATACTATAATGATGATTTTCCTCTTACAAGAGCAGAATTTAATGCTCAGTGGCCAAGTTATCTAATCCCTCCAGAGCTAGTATTTAACGATGATCCTTCCATCAATACTGAGACTGAAAATGGCAATGAACTTGACTCTTCAAATTCAAAAAATGAAAAAGAACCCGCTATCGCAGTAGAAGGATTAAATGCAAAAAAAGCTTCAAAAGTAAAACCAATTATCATCGGTGTTTGTATTGGTGCGATTGTTCTTGTAATCGGTTACTATCTTCTATTTATTGAGATTCCACATCGTAAACGTAGAAGTCGATATCGCAAAAACCATCAACGCCGTATGGATTCCATTCGTTCTAACAATGATAGTTATCTATAGTAAAGAAAGGGCCTGTGAAAAAACAGCAAAAAGAGCAATAAGGAGAGAGGCGGGGAACCATATTAGAATTTGGCTGCCTTTCCCTTTAGGACGGACATAGTCAAATCCTAATGTGGTTCCCCACCTCTCACACTTATCTCCTTTGCTGTTTTTTATAGCCCTTTTTTTACTGTTCATGTAATAATGAATTAACTTTCTCAGTTAATTTTTGAATATCTTCAAGTCTCTGACTGATTAAAGATGTATTCTCAAGATATGATTCCGTAAGACTATCAAAATCATTCTGCACATTTGTAACGTTATCTAGCATTAATTTTGGTAACTCTTCTGATAATCTATGAACCGTATCACTTAATTCATTTAATACTTTTTCTGTATTTTCATTTGTGTTTAATGCGACTTGTCTAGCATTCTCCTTACTAAATTGGATTAATGCTTTAAAACCTGTCTTTA
>JAQXNU010000074.1 GCA_029098165.1 Clostridiales bacterium | reverse complement strand
CGCCTCATTCCAGACATACTCAGACTTCCAAAGAGGATATTCTGGCAAATGATCGCTTAACAATCTTAGCGGAATCCGAAGAAGCTGGTATATTTATCGTAATGGGGGACGATGGCCGTAGAATTTTTGTGATGGGCCATCCAGAGTATGACCGTATTACCTTAGATAAGGAGTATAAGAGAGATTTAGCAAAGGGCTTGGAGATTGAGATGCCAGTGAATTATTATCCTCATGACGATGATGAGGTAAGACCTTGTATGATGTGGAGAGCACATGCGAATGCGTTGTATAGTAATTGGTTGAATTATTATGTATATCAGAATACGCCTTATGAGTGGTAGGAAAGTGCTTGAAAACACAGTGTTTTCAAGTGCTATGAGGTTTTGTTGATAATTTACAGTTTGTCGTAAATTATCGCAAAATAACGTAACTTATTTTTGAATTGGGCTACAAATGGGGTACGCTAATTTGAAAAATGGGGTACGTAGAAAATAGAGTAAGAAAGTCTACACACAATACAGAGAGCAGTCTATTTGATTATGGGCTGATTTTTGTGTATACTTCGTATTTAAGAAGAGGAGTCTATATGAAGATAGTAAGTTGGAATTGTAGAGGTGGATTTAGAAATAAATTTAAGTATCTATTAGATCAAGATGTGGATATCTATATTATTCAAGAGTGTGAAAATCCGGTATTAACTCAGGATAGTGATTATCGTAAGTTCGCCAGTAATTACATTTGGATTGGTGATAATATGAAAGGACTGGGAGTATTTGCTAAAGATACTATCAAGCTGAAAAATAATGAATGGAAAACATATGGAATTGAATGGTGTATTTCTTGTAATATCAATAATCAGATTGATTTAATTGCAGTATGGGCATGCGGTAATTATATTGAGGATTTTTATACTTATTTACAGATTTATTATGATAGATTAGAATAATTAAATAAGGTTATTATCGGAGGAGATTTTAATAGCAACGCTCAATGGGACAAACAACATAAAAGAAGGTCTCATTCATCTGTAGTTAAGCAACTGCAGGAACTGGGAATATATAGTTATTATCATATACAGAGAAATGAAAATCAGGGGAATGAAAAAATACCAACGTTCTATTTGTATAAGAAGCAAGAAATGCCATAACATATTGATTATTTTTTTGGAAGAACAGAATATTTTCGAAGTTTAAAAATATGTCATTATGATGATTGGATTGAGCACAGTGATCATATGCCAATAGAAATTGAGATTGAGTAAATTTTTCATAAACGTAAAAGTGAGGAGTTGGAAAATGAAATATTGTTGTACAGTAGCAACGAAACATGGTAGCTGTTATCAAGAATTTAAGAAGGGGAGATACGATGGAAAGCATTGGTGTGAAGATTCATTGTTATTATATGATGATCTGATTGACGAATTAGACTTGTACAAAGTGCTGATTAAAGTAATACCTACATATGCAAGATGGGGGATTACGGAAGTGGATCAATATACATGGAATCAGTTAGTTCTAGAAGCGAGGAAAGCTGAGGGAGAGATAAAAGAAGTCATTGATGAAATAAATGATTGGGCTCAAGAAAATTTTATGACAGAAGAAGTGTTTACTATTTTAGGAGTTTAAATATTCGTGAAGTATAATACGAAACAGTGCAGAGTAATTGGTAAAGATATCAATTGCTCTTAGGAACGAGGAGTTTGATAGAAAAATCCTATCTAAAGAAGAGCAACGTGAATTTCTTAGTTGCTCCAATGGAACATTCTATCATGAGGCATTTGTTGTTTTGATTAATACAGGACTCAGAATCGGTGAATTATGTGCATTAACAATGGATGATATCGATTTAGAGAAAAATACAATAAGTGTAAATAAGAATTTACTGTATCAGAAACTGGATGGTGATGAGAAGAAGACATTTCATCTTGGACCCACAAAGACAAAATCATCTGTTCGGAAAGTACCTATGAATACGCAATGCAAGAATGCAATCATTAAGCAAATGAAGCGAAAAGAAGTAGTTGCAGCAAGAGGTACTAAGAGAGTGGATGAACAATTCAGAAATTTCTTATTTGTAACCAAGCACAATACACCACTATGTAATCAAAATATGCTAGATGCGATTTATCGAATTATTGATGAGATAAATGATTCTAAGGATGATTTAGAACAGATGGAGCGTTTTTCAAGTCATACATTTCGACATACGTTTGCAACGAATTGTTTAGAAGATGATATTCCACTTAAGGTAGTCCAAAAATATCTTGGGCATGCTACAATGAAAATGACAGCGGATTTATATGTTCATGTGTCTGAGGAGTTTAGTGAATCTCAGATTGAAAAACTTGTCGGGGTAGATATGGAGTACGATGAAGTAGAATGGGGTATGAATTTGATGGAAGCCTAGTAAAACCAAGGGGTTACAAGACCCCTTGAATGCTTTATGGTATATTTATTATGTATATCAGAATACGCCTTATGAGTGGTAAGAGGATGTGCGAAAACACTAGATTAACTGTAGTTTCTAAAGATAAAAGGGGAAATACTGATAATATACAGAATTATAGTGTCAGTTTACCAGTTCCATTTATGATTTTTACGAAGGTCAAGAAGCCACAAAACAAAAACAGTGTATCCGGTCGCAATGTAAATTTTTTGAAACTAGTAGGATCATTTAACATGGCTAAGTGCTCCAAAAACTTTATCAAAAATGTTTTCGATACATCCTCATGTAACTCGATTTTGGCTTTGCCACATGAAATCAGGATTGACTCAGCTGATGTATTCTGAAGTGACTTAAGTTCTACAAAAGCAGGTTCAGTGGCCAAAAGTGGTATAACTGCATTAGTTGCCGCAACAGTTGACAACTGTGCCTCCATTCGTTCCACACATAAGTCCTTCACTTTGAGATAATGTTTATAATAAGTAGAATACTTAATACCGTGTAAGTTACACCATTGATCAACGGACATCCCTTTGGGACGATTCTTACAATCTTGAACTTCTTGAATCTACTTGAGGTGTCGGGCATTTTTAGCTAGGGAAATGACTTTCGGTCTGAAATATGTGCGAGTTCGATTATATTGGAATATCCTTAAGATCAATGTTCTTTATGTTTTCCATATAGGATTTTATCCCCGAGAGGATATTATCGATAGAGTCGGTAGCACCAGACCTCATCCATTCATTTAGTACATTCCAGATGGCACCGATATTCAACCTAATAATATAATCTTCTATACGAGAGTGTTCATTCTTTGTGATATTGTAATGATGAGATAGTATGTATAGGTTTAGTTTCTTAAGAATGAGGTATTCTAGATGGCTGTTCCAAAATAAAAGTAGAGTTTCTTTGTTGGTAATGACAAAGTTGGAGATGATTTCAAGGATTTGTGGAAATCGGAAATCATTTCTCTTAGTAAGCCCATCAATGTACTTTGAGAGTAGAATGTCAAGATAGGCATCGAGAAGGTCGTCTTTATTGTTAAAGTTCCGATAGAAGGTTTTCTTTGAAAGTTTGGATTCTAAAAGTATCTGCTTAACAGTTATCTCACAATATGGAGCCGTCTTCATTAAGTCAAGAAGTGCTTGAATAAGTTCCTGTTTGGAACGAATGGCAATTGGATTGATTGTTTGATTCATTAGGTTACCTCCGAAAAGACACACATTTGTAAATTGGTATCACTTAAAGAAATGATATTCTCATTGCTCTGTTTTGATTGTATTATATCATAAAAGTACAGAAGGAAGGATAAGGGAGAGGAAAACATATGAAGAGTATCATTCTATATTATTCGAGATCTGGAAATACAAAAAAGGTGGCACTGAAGATTAAGGAAAGGTTCGGAGCGGATATGCTCTTTGTTGAACCTAGGAATGCTTATGGGAATTATGCATCGGCTTTGATACGATTTGGCAAGGAGAAGATGCAGAAAGAAATACCTGAAGTTGCGATAGAACCAGCAGATCTGGCAGAGTATGAAGCAGTATTTATTGGATTTCCAGTATGGGGAGGGGTGATGCCAGACTTCATGAAGGAATATCTAAAGAGATGCAATCTGGTTGGTAAGATAGTGATTCCATTTGTGACGGCTGGAACGAATGGGAAAGCATCAGTACTTCGAGGCATGAAGCAACTTGCACCAGGGGTAAGAGAAGATTTATACTATTATACCAACCTGTTGAAAAGGTATGATGCAAACAAATGGCTAGATAGAGTAGAAGAAACGCTTGGATAAGGAGAGATTCATGGAAAAGATAATTTGGATATTCCCACTGGTGTTCATTTTTCACGATATGGAGGAAATCATCGGAATTGGAATCTTTTTAGACAAAAACAAAGAGTGGCTAGAGAAGAAATATCCGAAGTGGATTGCACCATATAAAAGCTTTAGTACCGCGGGGTTAGCAGTTGCTGTTTATGAGGAATTAATTATCTGTCTGTTATTGTGCTTGATTACGTACATAACGAGAAGTGAAATCATGTCGTATGTATGGCTGGGCAGTTTCATCGGTTGCGACCTACATTTTGTCATACATATCATTCAGAGCGTTGCAATAAGAAAATATATTCCTGCAGTCATTACAAGCATAGTCTGTCTACCAATCAGTACCTGGTTGATTGTTCTTTGCTTTCAGACGTTTCCAAAGATTACAATTCTTACTATTGTCTTTCTTCTTTTTGGAATTGTATTGGTTGGAATCAATCTAAAGTATGCTCAAAAATTAATCGGATGGTTTACACAAAAGTTTCATTATTAGATTTTTGCTTACAAGAGTATCGTATGATAATAGAGAAACGTCTGAGACAAGGAAAAACCAAAGGTGTAAATCAATGGCTAACAAAAACTATAAGATACGATCAACCATAAATTATATACGAAATCGTCAAGAATACAAAAGAAGAATTACTATTATCTTGATCCCAATATGAAATCATTTAAATTATTAATATCCATTTTGCAGAAAGTTGTGAAGTATTCTGAGGAACTTCCCTACAGAGGAGAGGAGTAGACTAAATATGAAATTCGATAAATATGCAGATAAATATGATACCAACTTTATGGGAAAAGGAAGTAGACGCTTTTATGCTGATTTGATTGGTGAATTAACTATAAAAGATGGAGACGCTATTCTCGATATCGGTTGTGGAACTGGAAGTGTTTTGTCTTATATTGGCAAGCAAAAGAAAATTATGGGATTCGGGGTAGATGTGAGTGAAAATATGATTGCTATTGCAAAAGAAAAGAACCCCAATTTTGAGTTTGTTACGTGCGATTGTTCAAGTTTACCCTACGAAAATGAGTCAATGGATATAGTGATAGCCTGTATGGCATATCATCATTTTCCAAATCAAGAACAATTTAGAAAAGAGGCATGGCGCGTATTAAAACCAGGAGGCTCACTTTATATTAGCGATCCAAGATTTCCAGGTATTCTTCGAATTGTTCTTAATACAGTTTTTAGTGATGCAGGATTCCATACTACAAAGAGAAACTGTGAGGATTTTGAGAAATCTAAATTCAGTATTGAGAACACAAAAAGAGATATGTATGTACAGGTAATTCATTGTAAAAAAAATAAATGATTCATATGAAGTTAATGAATAATATTGTTAGAAAACTATGGAGAGGATAAAGAATAGTGATTAATGAGCAGTCAGTTCTAAAGAATTGGCTGCTTTTGCTTTGATAAAATGAACTCTGGTATGATGTTGAGCAATAGTTTGAACAAACAGATTTGTAATCAACTGATCCACACATAAATCTATAGCAATATTAGATCACAATTTGTGATATTATCTTTTTCAGGTTGACTTTACAGAGAATCATTGTTGATTATCCTAGGAAGATAACCAGGCTCCAATCAGCATAAACACTAGGGCAATAACGAACAAAACGCCTGGAATAGTCTGGAATATGATGAGTGATAACAATACTCCTATGAATGGTGCTACAGCATAGTAAGCACTTGTCTTTGCGGCACCAAGAATTCTCTGAGCATAGACATAGAAATAAATGCTGAGACCGTAGGCAACAAAGCCAAGGAGCAATACGAAAGGGATGCTAAAAAGGGCAGATATTCTTTCACCGAGGCATAAACCTATTATGACGGAGCCAGATCCGGAAAAAATCCCTTTCAGTAGAACAATCTGAAGAGGATCTTTTGAGGATATCTTTCTGGTGCAATTGTTTTCAAGCCCCCAGCAACAGGCTGCGAGAAGTACGAAGAGGCTGCCATAGGAAAATTGCAGTTGTATTTGATAAGCCTAGTAATAAGAAAATGGGGGCTACAATATCCAGTACAATCATGGCAATCGTAAATGGCAGGTCCTTTCGGGTAAGCCGTTTTTCCACAGTATGGTGGCTACTTTTCTTACGAAATAAAGCAATGAAGACCATACCAAGGCCAGCACCTATATACAAGAAGCCTGCCATAAGAGTAGGTGTTATGTAATTCAAAAGTAATTTAGACAATGGTGAATTTATGGCATAAAGCGCTGCGGCAAGAATTGCAAGTCCTATGCCATGTGTGGGTGTGTTTTTCATACTTATAATCCGCCTTTCTGCGAAAGGCACCAATGCGTCATGAAACATGTTGGCTACCTTTCACTTTTCTATTCTATCTTCCTTCTGATATATTACTTTATAAGACTGACACACTACAGAACACGTGGAGGTG
>JAQXNU010000073.1 GCA_029098165.1 Clostridiales bacterium | reverse complement strand
GTTTCTACAGCATTTAACTTAACTGTATTGATCTTTGATGCAACCGCTTTGTCTGTAGCAGCTGTACGAACCTGGATAACCTGTCCAGCTTCGCTCTCATCATAGTTCCATGGAGCACCAGATGCTGTTAATAAATCTTTTAAGTAAGTTGTTTTAACTTTTGTACCATTCATATGGTGATCTGCTACTTTAATCCAGCTACCAAATACAGTAGCTCCACCAGTAGCTGTACCTACACGGTATTCCATAGTCTTTGTTAATGAAACTTGCTTTGTATCGCCCTTGATTGTTAACTTAGGAGCTTTTGCCTGTTTTTTATATGTTACCTTAACTTCTTTACTAGCACGTCCTAAACGTAATGCACTACCTGAAGCTACTTCGTCATTGGTAGGAGCAATTCTAAAGTATAGCTGTGCACCATTTGCTGCATATTTTCTAACATCAAGTTCAGTAACGCTCTTCCAAGCTCCTGCGCTACCTTTTTTGAACTGAAGGTACTTCTGAACCTGATCTTTTGTTAATGCAACTGCTTTCTTATCAGCATCTTTAATCGATGCACATAAGAAACCATAAGTCCATGGATTACTATTTGTAGGATTGAATTTCGTATAACCAGCTGTTAATGCATTAATGCCTGTCCAATCTGCTTCTACTTTAACTTTTGATTTCACAGTTGTTTTTGCTACACCAGAGAAATCGACTACAAGAGTTGTTTCCTGTGGATTAATATTAACTTCGATTGGTTTCTTTGTGATATCATTGGTTAAATAATATGTTATTTTCTTATTTGCTGCAGTATTGGAAAAATCGATTGCTGCACCAGTTGCTGCTACTACATAAGCAGTATCCCATTCTGTTTTTGCATGATTTTTCTCTGCATACTTTGTAGTGTAATAAATGGAATCCTTTGCATCTTTTGTCACTACAATTTCTTCTGTAACATAGTCTACTGTAACGTTACTTTCGCTTAAAGTCGTCTCCTCAAGTTTTTCTTCTGCATATGCTACCGTTGGAACTGAAAACAGACCAATCACAAGAGCAAACGCTAAAAATAACGCTGCAAGTTGTTTAAATTGTTTCATACCTATACCTCCTTGTGTGTTTGCCATGTCACTCCTTGACAATGTCGGATTGCTCCCTTGAAATATCAAATTCTTTTATAAAACAATACCATTGTTTCCTATAATAAAAGCTACCACCCTCTTATTATAGTTTTATACCAACACTACCTAACTTTCAATTTTTATATCGACACAATCAGAGAATGACATTAGCACAAATTTATGTAATTTTCATAAAAACGACAAAAAAACTTTCTTTCGGTAGCTGGCTGTCAGTTGAAAGACCCTATAGCTTTGCGTCCTTACCTTTCGGTAAGTTTGCTATTGTCGTATGAAAGTTACAGTTGTTTGTTACGTCTTCATATTACTATTTTATTTCAGTTCTGTCAATATTTGAATAATTTTTGACGCCCGATTCTGATAGGTGTGCTTTGACATTGCAACTTGATACCCATTTTGTGCAATTCTCTCAGCTTCCGGTATATGTGCTAATAAATGTTGAATGATTTCCGGAATCTTATCGATTTCGCTAAGTGAATACAGCTTGATATTCTCATTATCAATAAAATTTTCCTCAATATAGTTTGAGGAATCAGTCAATGCAACTGCTCCATTTAGCATTGAAGAAGCAATTCGTTCTTGAAATCCATCCTTAAACCAAGGCATTACATTTAAAGAAATCTTTGCATTTGCAACTGCTCTTAAAGCTGTTTCCCCATAGCCGTTGCACTGAATAAAATTAGGCCGATTGAAAAAATCACATTGTTCCCAGCCTGTACCAAAAACATGAATCGGTATCCCTGCTTCAACAATCGTTCTTATGACGTTCTCGCGATAAAATGCTCTCACATAACGACTTACTTCTCTTGTGGAGAATAAGATATCTTGAAATTGCTGGTCATTCACCTCGATACGATGCTCTCTCAATGCTATTCTAAGACTATCTTCAAGGGTGAGTGAAGTATCATCCTTTATGTTCTGTATCATCTCTAAAGAGATGTTTTGAAGTGGCCCAGGTAATTCCATAATTTTTTTCAATGTCTCATCTGCCATCAGATTCGAGCCCGTAAATACAAGCTCAATTTTCCTCTCAGCATAAGGTACAATTTCTTTACAATAACTTCCTGATGAAGGAACAAAATCAACATACTTAATATTCGGAAAATACTCTTTTACATATTTAGCATTGTTACGATCACAGCATAAAACAATGGTGTTCTCATCCCCTTGTTGCAAACGTTCCATATGGTGAATTGGATGATCAAATATCCAGGTACAATATCTTGTCTTCATCATCGCTCTGACTTTCGGACTCATTAAGATTCCATTACATGTAAAAACAAAATCAAACGAGCACTTTTGAAGCGTTTCTATAAATTCATCTTCAAATCCTATGGAAACTCCGTCTAAAACAATACAAGAGTACCCTTCATGCTCGAATGCAGCAGCAAGTTCATCAATATAGATTCTCAGAGCATCGTACTTTGATTTTCCTTTAATCAATAAGATCTGTTTTCTCAACTCTACTTACCCCTATGTATAATAATTCGTATACAGAGAAAGAAGAGAGAAGTTATTTATGTTGGACTAACCTTATTGGGTAGAGTTACGCACCCGATTAACTTCTCCCTAAATATTCTCTATTTTACTAAATATTCTTTAAACTTTCTCTTAATTGTTCTACACTTAGCCACTCTGCATTTGTTTCAGAATTATATTCAAATCCTTCTTCTACTAGCTTTCCACCCTCAGTAAAATAGCGTTTCACATCCCACCATTCAAAATGAGGATAAATAATATAATGCTTGTCATATTCATAAGTAGATCTAGAATCATCTTTTGTCACCATTACCTCATGAAGCTTTTCTCCCTCACGAATTCCTATTTCCTTCATCTTACAGCCTGGTAACATCGCTTCTGCCAAATCTGTAATTCGAAACGAAGGGATTTTTGAAATATAGGTTTCTCCACCTTTTGATTCACTTAATGCCTTAAATACTAGTTCAACACCCTGCTCCAATGTAATCCAAAAACGAGTCATACGGAAATCGGTAATTGGCAATTCTTTTTCTCCATTTTTAATCAAGCGATCAAAGATTGGAATAATAGATCCTCGGCTACCTGCAACATTTCCATAACGGACAACAGAAAAGGTTGTTCCATTTGTTCCTTTATAGGCATTTGCTGCGATAAATAATTTATCAGATACTAGCTTTGTACCACCATATAGGTTAATTGGATTTACTGCTTTATCAGTAGAGAGTGCCACTACTTTTTTTACTCCGCAATCAAGTGCTGCATCAATGATATTCTGAGCACCATGAATATTTGTTTTAATTGCTTCAAATGGATTATACTCACAAGTCGGTACTTGTTTCATCGCTGCTGCATGGATTACATAATCAACACCATTAAAAGCTCGATAAAGACGTTCCTTGTCTCGTACATCACCAATAAAGAAACGTACACGAGACATATCTACTTTATCCTGATATTCTGCTTTCATAACGGATTGTTTAAATTCATCACGAGAATAAATAATGACTTTTTTAGGAGAATAATTTGCAAAAATCATCTCCAAAAACTTCTTGCCGAAAGATCCTGTTCCTCCAGTAATTAAAATTGTCTTGTTATTTAACATTCTTCTCACTCCTTGTATAATTTTCAAAATCATTAAGTGCATCCTTTAGTAAAGGCTCTATCTCATGAGAAGCTGATTCTACTGATTGAAATACTAATTTCGTTGTCTCATATGTCCTAATAAAATCATCTTCTCCATTGCTGCCAATACTACACATCTTTTCTATCTCTTGAAACGTATCATGCTTTACATAATTATCAAGCAAAGAGTAAACTCCTTTGGAAGCCACCTCCTTGTTTGTGCAAACAATCTCAGCTGCCATAGACTCTATCTTTTTACTATAGTTTGGCTTATCTTTTAAGCGAAGTACCTCATCACAAAGATGGATAATTTTCTTGGCCTGTTCCGGTAACTTTGTGCAGTCTTCATACGCTTCTTTTAAGTACTGTTTGGTTTTTTCAAGTTCAGCAGATCCAAACGTTGGAGGAATTTTGTCGAGTATAGAAGGGATGTCAATTGCCTTGATACAATACTGGTCAATCGCATCTCTCAATGTCATAAGTTCCGTCCCATGTATTAAGGCTCCACCCTCAGTTGCATCGATCACACGTCCATTTCCCTTCGTCTCATCAATAGAACTTTCAAACCATTTTAGATAAATATACCAATCGTGGCGGGATTTAATCTGTGTACCGTCAATTCCTTCAACGTAACAGATACCATCTTCCTCACTTTGAATCTTACAGATATCTCCCTCCGCATGTGTTACGTTTCCTTTGTATGCCAAATCCTGGCCAACCATAATGATTGTTTCAAAGCCAAGGGATTTACATACCGAAAATGCTGCAGTTGCAACCGAGCCCCCAGTATTCAAATCCGAAATCTGATGACCCATAGAATGATATAGTCCCTCTAAGAAGCCATTTCCTCCAAACCATATCTTTCTTCCATGATGTTTGCATAATGCTTCTCGATTTGCATTCGTTCCACAAAACATAGGCATTTGTTCAAAATCAGTATGATCAAAGTAGCTTGGTGGTTTTTTCGGATCAAGGGTTACTGCAAAGTCAGCCATGATTCCGTGTTTATGCAAATAACGGAGTGCAGTATCGGTAGCAATGATTACCGCCTTTCCTTTTGCACGTTTTAATTCCTCTATATTATTATCTAAGGATGGACCAGCTGATACAATGATGGCCGGGATCTCCTTAGGCAGTTTCCCTCTCAATTCTAATAAATAATTTGATCCTGGTAAATATCTATAATTATAGATCGTATTCTTAACGATATCGATTCCGAAATATGCCTCTGTATTTCGATTGACTAAAGTACGAAAATCATTCTCATCAAGTTTTTTACGATACTGACTATATTCGTTGGCAAAACATTTATCATATTGTGGATGAATACATTTCATTTGTGATTTAAGATTCATCCAGTGTACATATTGTGATAATAATACCCCAAACATTGACTGACTCAATATTGGAATAGTAATACTGATTCTGATATCACTGAGAATATCAGTCATATCATAATTCATTAGGATATGTTGAAATAATTCATAACTTGGCTCAACCACAATCATGTGATCACCCTTTTTAAGCTTATCACGTAATTCCCTTAAAAAATAACCGTTTCCAAGCCCAAACATCTGAACCACAATGTTAATACCTTCAAGTTCAAACTGTTTACTCCATCGCTTAGCCTCTTCGATTGGACGATAATTTGAATTTAGTCGATATTCTTGATTATCCTTGATCACCTTTGTATACAAATTCCCATCGCGGCTTGGTTCTGTAACCATAACTATTTCAGGTTGTGAATCTTTTATTGACTCATAGGCTTTCATATCGGAATAAAGGCGAGGTCTCACTTGTTTTAAACATTCCATATTAAGATCAAAATAGTTCATAGGGCACCTACCTTAAAGTTGTTTCTGTATTGTTTCATAAATCTCTGTTAAATCATAATTCAATATATCCGCTAACAAAACTTCATCTTTTGCCTCTAAAGCATTCATAGCCTCCGTCAAGACTGATAAATACTTTGTTTCATCAAAGTCACTCGCTGGATTCGTATTTTTCCATGCAAAAATTTGTGCAGACAGTTCCGAAATATCATTAATCAGATTGCCAAACAGATCAAATGCTTCTTGTTTATTTTGCTGGTAGAACATATCTGCATTTCGTTGAATCTTTTCAATCATTGAATTCAGTGTCTCTTTGGATAAATTCACCCTGTTTTCCTCCCACCTTGAAATACTATTTCTTTACAAATTCATTCTATACTCTTTGTCGAATTAGGTCAATGAAATGTATCCACATAAATTTCCTATCCAATAAGTAAAAATGGGACCGACCATAAGGTCGATCCCATAAAGTCTTACAAAATTACTGAAGCAAGGATAATACACCTTGAGTTGACTGGTTAGCCTGAGAAAGCATTGATTGAGCTGCCTGCTGTAAGATATTATTCTTAGAGTAGTTAACCATCTCAGCTGCCATATCAACGTCACGAATACGAGATTCAGCTGCCTGTAAGTTTTCAGATGTGTTATCTGCATTTGCAATTGTATGCTCTAATCTGTTCTGGATAGCACCAAGAGCAGAACGCTGTGTAGAAACTTTAGTAATCGCATCATTTACTGTAGAAATAACTGCAGAAATATCAGATCCACTGTCAGATCCACTAATTGTAGAACCTACATCTGTTACACCTAAGTTATCAGTTGTCATTGCACTGATAGAGAAGGAGATCATCTGGTTTGTATTAGCACCAACCTGAAGTTTCTTCTCTGTGAAACCACCACTTAATAATTTCATTGTATTGAACTCTGTCTGATCAGCAATACGATCAATTTCAGATGTTAATGCATGAACTTCTTTTGCAATAGCTTCACGGTCTGCTGTAACGTTAGTATCGTTAGAAGCCTGAACTGTTAATTCTCTCATTCTTTGAAGAACGCTCTGTACTTCGTTTAAAGCACCTTCAGCTGTCTGCACTAAAGAAATACCATCCTGTGCGTTTGTAGAAGCCTGATCAAGACCACGAATCTGTCCACGCATTTTTTCGGAAATGGAAAGACCAGCTGCGTCATCGCCTGCACGATTGATTCTGTAACCAGAAGAAAGTTTTTCAGAGTTCTTTGCTAAATTACCAGTTGTAATGCCTAACTGTCTGTTTGTATTAGCGGCTGTCATATTATGTTGTACTATCATATTGATTCCTCCTTGAATTTTCAGTAGCATCCATGCTACTAGATCATAATGAATTAGTTAATTAGTTATGTTTTTGGTAGTATTGGTATTGTTTTATTAAGTAAATTGTTTTTACTTGTCTATTATATCGGATATTTTTTAAATTACTTTATAGCTTTTCAAGATTTTTTTATTTTTTTTTGTCATAAAAATACGATTCGCCTTGTGGCTTACCAGTCATATTTTTATAGTAGGTTGATACCGTTTTATTGCTCACTTTAAACTGCTTTATTTCTTGTCTTTTATTGTTAGAGAACACCTCAAACTTTAGTTTATTGTTTTGTTCCAACGTTTGAATCTTTACACTAAGTTCCGTTACTTTAACAATACTTTCTTGCAATTGTTGCAGCTCTGACCGATATAACTCCTTATCTTTATACACAGCATCCTTGATTTTAGAGTAGACAGAATCAAAACCATTATCCATCTCATTTATTTGACGAATCAAAGGTTCTTTTTTTTCAACGCATTGTTCTATGACCTCAAACGTTGAATTCTCATTCGTAAAAGCAAGATTTTGTTCTTCTGTTAGCTCTAGTAATTCTTCAAGGATCTCAACTTTACGTATTAAACTACTATTCAACATCTGCAAGTAGGTTGCTATCATTTGCTTTTCTTCCATAGGATCCTGCCTTTCGAATCAAAAATACTCACTGAACATAAAGTTTATTCTTTTTCATGACCTCTTTCCAGGTATCTCTCATCTCGCGGATGTATTGAAGGGCTTCTTCTGCAATTTCTTTGTCTACCTTAATATTTGCTTCCACTAAACGTCGGTTAATATATTCATAAACACGATCAAAATCATTAGCAACTGGATATTTAAAGTCTAGGTTCACTCGAAGTTGAGTAATAATCTTTTGAGCTTTTTGAAAGTTTACGTTGCGACTTTGGATATCATCATTCTCAATGGCATAAATAGCCTTATTGCAGAATTTGATTGCACCCTCATAAAGCATGAGTATTAGCTCTGCTGGAGATGCTGTATTTATTTTGGTTCCCTGATATGCTTTTACTGCATTAAATGCCATACGATCAGCCTCCTATTTTATCGATATTACGTAATTTCAATATATCATCATCCGTTCATTCCCATCAAAGATGCCAAAGAATTCGTAGTTGCATTCGATTTTGCAAGAGCCTTTTCCATTGCTGTAAATTGATCATAGTAACGATTTTCTAGTGTCTTTAAACGTTCTTCCATGGAACTTAATTCTGTTTTATAAGTCTTTAAACTATTCTTTAACTCTTTGTCATTATAGAAAGTCAATGCGCTACTCAGAGATGTAGCTTTCATTTTATCCGTTAAGTCAGTATACAAATTGGATACTAAAGTGGACAATGTATGCATGACTGCATCTGGATTCTCATTCAGTGCTTTCATTAATTTATCTTCTTTTCCACTCGTTTTGCTGTCATCTGCATTACCATCTATGTGCAGTAAACCCTTTTCTGTATAATCTGAAGTACTGATTCCAAAGGAGGATAATGAATAATTCTTTCCATTGTACTCTACAGAAGTCATGACATTGTTCTTCATTGAAGTAATTAAAGAACTCAATGTATTATCTCTTCTAAGAAGGGAATCTTTGATTTTTTTCTCCCATTTTTCTACTTCATCTTCTGTCATTTCCTTCTTCTGCTCACTGGTTAATGGATCATATCCTCTGGAAGAATCCGCATTGTACAATGTATTCATTTCTTTTAAAACATCATTGTAATCGGATACAAATTGTTTAATTGAATCATAAACTGCTTGAGTATCTTGCTCAATACTCAAGGTAATCTTTTCCCCTGCTGACGTAACATCATAGGCATGGATTGTCAAACCATTCACTTCAATTGTATTACTCTCCCCAGTGATGATTGCTCCATTATAAGTAATCTGACTATTGGAAGCCTCCTCCATGGCTATAGAAGAATCGGCTACTGTATATAAAACAGTTCCATTCTCTTCATCAATATCAGCTGCAATCTCTGTCAATCCTAAACCAGCAAGTTTGTTCTCTCCTACGGTAACTGTATCATCCTCTGATGTTGTAATAGAAAAAGCATTCCCTGCACCACTTGAATTACTGCTAATAAAGAAACGTTGTTGTGACTTATCAAAGCTTGCATTAATTCCCGCTTCCTTTGCAGCTTCCAAAAACTCACTTACCGTAGTGCTACTTGTGATTTCTAATACACATTCTTTTTCTGAAGTAGCAAATCTCACCTGCTCTCCAATGAGAGAATCGTCAATATCAGAAAGAAGCGTATTCTCATCTATTCTTTCACTATCCGATGTTGTAATTCGATCACCAGTAACATATTGGGCACTAGCTAATTTATTAATTTGGACTTGGTGTGTTCCCCTAACTGCTGACGAAGAAGCTGTAACTTTTGCTTTTGCCTCATTGGAGGACACTACCTTTTTCGTACAATAAGATCCCTGAAGTTTCATCTTACTAATGGAGCCCGTATAAAGGGAATAGAGTTTTGTATTCAAATCCTTCCACTTTTCTTGTGTCCACTCATTTTTTGTAATCTTATTTTCAATCTTTGTCTTTTTCATGCTCTGTGCACTCATTAACTCTTTTACTATACTATCTGTATCTAGATTGGATACAAGTCCAGTCATTCGAATTGGCATAAGCTCCTCCTATCTGCGTTCATCCACTAAGATTCCCGCTAATTCCCACATCTTTTCCACCATCTCAAGTGTTTCTTCTGGCGGAATTTCACGAATAACTTCCTCTGTTTCTTTATCAATTACCTTAATTGATACTCGCTTTGTTGGTTCGTTATAAGAAAATTCACATCTTGTTTTTGCAAGCTTCATCTGTGAATTTGCATGTTTTACAGCAGACTTAATGCGCTGTTCATCTGGTGTTTCACTACACTGCTCTTCATTGAAATTCGAGGCAATTTCCGCCTTCATAACCTGTTCCACTGAAACGTTCATATCTGAAGAACTTGTATTAGTAGTTCTTAAATTTGTCTTTTGTACATCCTGAAATTGTAACGAATTCTTAATTGAATTAATCTCCATAATATTCCACCTCCATGTGAATAAAGACATTACTATAGCAAGTATATCGGTCATTCTTCTAAAATTATTAATATGTGCAACAAGAAAAAATGGAATTGCAAAATAATGCATATTTTGCAATCCCATTTTTTACACCACTATTTTAGTATTTTCATTAGGGTATCCGCAGAAATCGTTCCTTCTGCTGCTTCTTTATTAGATTCTTGAATTTGCACATAAATCTCTTTTCTATAAATTGGTACTGACTTTGGTGCGTTGATACCTAGTTTGACTTGATCCCCTTTAATCTCAAGAATCGTCACTTCGATATCGCTATCAATCATAATTGATTCATTTACTTTTCTAGATAGGGCAAGCATTTACATTTCCCCTTTCTTCTCCATTTTATTAATCTTATCATATACCGGATATTTTATCATATAATCTTCGTTTTCTGCAACTATTTGACATCCCAGCTTTGTAGCAGAATTAATAATTATTGGTGCCTTTAGATTTGTAGACATCTTAGTAAGATCCGATGGTACGGTTAAGGTCAACAAAATAACAATATTATCGTCATTTAATGTACCTAATCCTTCTAACATACTATCATTAATAATTGGATTATAATCTTCTTTTACTAGACAAGGACTAATTACTGGCAAAGCAAGTTCACAGACGTCCAAGCTCTGAAGCCAAGATATTGCCGGACGTTCTACTCCTTCACTGTTATAGAGAATCGTATAACGTGTACAATCTTCAAAACCGAAGATACCGTTTTTGAATGTTATAATCTTATCTTCATCAAGATTTATTTCTCCAAAATGTTTTGTCTTAACTAACATTTATTTTCCCCTTTCCCGTAAAAATTATTGATTTGTCCTTAAATAAAATCGAGTAATGAGTTTTTCACCACTTTTGCTGCAGCTGATAAAGAAGCATTGTAAATAGTCTCTTGTGATTTTAATTTAATTACCGTATCAACGATATCAGCATCTTCATTCTTTGATAGAAGGTCTTCAAAATCACCTTGTTCATTTGCCAAACGGCTTTCTGTCAGTTCAACACGTGCATAACGGGATCCTAAATCAGCAATTGCAACATTCATTGCATTCTGCTGATTTGTAACTTCCGTCAGTGCTCGCCCAAATGTATTCTGAAGTACTTCATCTTTTAAAGTTTTCTCTGTTATCAAAACATTAAGCATCTCATTTAAGGCTTTGTTTTGTTCTGGTGTTATTGATGTATCTTCCAGCATTTTCTTAACTTCATTAATTTTATGATCTGTCTCTAATACATCATTTACTGATGTTATGATATCATCGATCACTCGTGCGATATCATGAGTAAATACTTCGCTACCCTGGGTATTGATGGTCATGGTCTGATTAAAGTTCACTTCATACTGAATCTTTTGATCCTCTTTTGTATAAGTGATTGGTTCCGCATCTTCATCTTCCTTATCCGTTACTGTACAGTCAAAATAATGCTCTGGTCTTAGATCATTCTTAAGGAAGGAATCTTTCTCATAAGTAACTTGAATTTCCCCATATTCTTTCCATTCTTTATATACATTCTCACCCATGATGATCTCACCAGTATCCTCTAAGATGTTGATACCATCAGGATCTGGGACATATGCATTGGCATCTTTGGAACTGATTCGATTAATGTCACCATTGTACTCTTCCAATTCCATATTGCCATCTCCATCATATTGAATATTTCCTTCATCATCTCTGACAGGAAAATTAATATTGATACTTCCATCCTCTTCCTCGGTTTTGATGTCATTGTATGCAAGGCGTAAACGGTACGCAGATACATAGTTTGGCTTTTCTGTTATATCTAAAGATGTTGGATCTTCCGGGTCATAAACCGATAAACTTACGGAGTTTAATGTTGTCTGTACGATATCAATATTGCTGCCAGAGAGTTTTTCTGTAATCGAATAATTTCTATTCGTAGTTACATTATCAAATACTAAACTTGTATCTGTCTTGTATCCACTGAATACATAACGGCCCGCATAGTTTGTATTACCTTCCTGAAATATCTGATCTTTAAACTGTTTTAAAGTTGCAACAATACTATTACGATCATTTTCTGTCAATGTATCCGTAGAACCGTTGACACAATACGTATGAATCTTTGTTATGATATCGTTTGCTTCCTTCATGGCACTTTCGGTCAAATCCATCCATGCCAGAGTATCTGGAATATTTTTTTCATAAAACTGATTTAATTCAGTTAGATTTGTTCTTAATTTTAATGCTCTGGTCGCAACGATCGGATCGTCCGAAGGTCTTTGAATTTTTAACCCAGTAGAATATCTCTCTTCTAATCTAGATAACGAATTTTTATTACTATTGATGTTGTAAAGCACATTATTCGTCATCATCTTATTTGTTATTCTCATTTATCCTCCCTTCGAGCGTCATACCTTTGGTATCGGTTGATTACGCTAAGCTCCCATATAATTAATTAGTTTATCGAAGCACTTATCCATAACTGAGATTGCTTTTGCTGATAAACTGTATGCATTTTGGTATTTTACAAGATTCATTGCTTCTTCTTCTGTATCAACACCACTAATGGATAAGCGCTGATTATCCACTGCAGTCAAAATATCTTTTTGATTTTTTGCAAAGTTTGTTGTTTTCTTCGTATCAATTCCTATTTCTGCAACAAGGGTCTGGAAGAACTGTGCTGGCTTACCTTGTTTAAACATCGTAACATCATCTTTTAATGCGATTAACTGCTCAACCAGGTCATTATTGCCGATACCATCTTGGATTGTCTCTGTTGTCACTATTTTTTTAGGATCATCAAACACTTCTTTTGTAATCCCAAAATTCTTAGCATTTAATAAGTAATAAGAACCATAATTCTTGTCATCGTCCTCATAACCAGATTCATAAAATCCAGTTTTACTCGTAAACAGATAGCCATTTATCTCATCCGTTGGCGACTGTTCGAAGACAAAGTTTTCTCCGGTTACTCTATGGGTTCCATTAAAGAATTCAAGACCGGGATCTCCATTTAAGTCGACACCCCTCTTACAGACATCATTAAATGCTTTTGAGAAGGTACGGACGAAACGATTTAATTCACTCATATAATATGGAATCCCTTTATATGAAATGCTTTGACCTACACTTACAGGAGCATCATCTACGCTTTTTATGATTTCATCCTCTAAGTCAAATTCATATTTTAATTCATTGGTATCCTCATCCTGAATCACAGCAAATCCTTTGTATCGATATTCATAGTTTCCGATGGTCAATACCCCAGTCTCAGGAATATTTAAGTTTACAACATCTGAGATATTAGATCCTGTGATTGTAACTGTCATATCGCCCGATTCTGCTGTCACTTTTCCCTTAAAGTTCTCCGCATTATTCCCATCACGAACCTCATACAGTGCATGAATCGTACCACCTAATGTCGGACTTTGTGTATTTAATCTTTGACCACTTGCCCAGTAAATATCATAAAGCCCTTCATTATCATTCATATTTGCTTTTTCTGTTCTTGGAATCACTTTCAGTTCATTGGCGAAGTAAGTATCCACTAATGTCTGTCCATCCATCTTCACCGTAAATGTAGTAACACCTACTCCATCTCCGACCACATTCTCTTTTACTGATATATTGGCATAACTCGATAATTCCTCAACCATAAGATTACGTTGATCCCTAAGATCGTTGGCAGTCCCACCACCAACCTCTAGTGTATTGATTTGCTTTGTCACTGTTGCAATCTGCTGTGCCAAGGAATTAATACGGTCCACTTGATTTCTAATCTCAAAGTTACACTCTTCCTGAATCGTTTCCATACTGGTTGCAAGAGAATTGATAAACTCTGTCGTACTTTGTGCATAACTTGCTGCTTGCGTACGTACTGTAAGATCCGTAGGGTTCTTACTCAATTCCTGAAATGCATTATACATATTATCAAAATTGGCTGTAAACCCTTTTAACTGTACCTCATTGAAATAGTTTTCAATGGAAGTCATATAATATTCTTTTGTGGAATATGAGCCATACATCGTATTATTGGCACGGTATTTTTCATCATAATAAGAATCTCGGATTTGTTGAACACCAGTTATATCAACACCTGTGCCTGCCATACCGTAACTTGAGTTTACACGTATTGCAGATCCTGCCTGCTGCTTAGCAACCTGCTTTGAATACCCTTCGGTCTCTGTATTTGAAATATTATGTGCAGTTGTATTTAATCCCGCCTGGGAAGCATACAGCCCAGACGTCCCTATACTTAATCCAAAAAAAGTTCCTGGCATTTCATCACATCCTTTTTTCTTTCCTATTGTTTTTCATTATAGTCTTGTCACAATATGTTCCAGCATCTCATCAATCACATTGACATATCGTGCAGCTGCATTATAAGCATGCTGAAATTTAATAATATTCGTCAACTCTTCATCCGAAGAAACGCCAATCACATTGGTTCTTTGATTGTCAATACTTTCAACCATCCCTGCCTGGCTATCCGATATTGTTTTCATTTTTTCGCCTTTGGTAGCTAATGTACCGATATAACAATTATAGTAATCAGAAAAACTATTTTTCGTCAACGTATTCGGATCAATCGTAGCAAATGGAGTATTCCATACTTCGAGCAAACGCTCAACTGCTGCCACATCATAATCGCCTGTATTTTTATTAGAACTTAACGGCATTAATGACTTATTTGCTATCAGCTCCTGATTTACTGTAATCTCACCAACAGTATACAAGGAGTAATTATTCGTTGGATTTTCCTCAATAAAGATATAAGCATTTTCGATTGTCTCACCACCAATGATATCGATCGATTGTGGTGGCAGATAACGGTCCATCGACTTACGACTAAATAATTCAACTCCCATAGTTCCTGGCGGCCCATCTTGACCAACAGGTGCTCTGTCTGTGTCTAATATATGGATCACGGTATCTTCTTCATACGTATACTTACTGCCATCCGCTAAGGTCACTTCTGTCCCTCCCGGAATTACTACTTCCTTATTCGGACAAAAGATATCATTTAGTTTTGTTACAATACCATGGATCAATTGATCAAACTGTGCCTGAGATGACATAATAATGGAAGGATTGATTGTCTTGTTGTACTTCTTAACAGCATCTTCATATGCTCTCGTTGCTTCTTCAAAACGTTCCATATCCACTTCACCATCATCATTCAGATAGTTATTTTGATCCGGTGCAACTGGTATATCCACATATTTTCCAACTTTTGTCCCCCTTGCTAAGAGAAGACCTTTTAAACTTCCCACATCTGTGTTATTTACCGTTTCAGGAACATTATCACGATTAAATACTTCACTGTCTCCATAAGAGCTCCAAATTGGAATTAGCATCTCTGAGTTTTCCATATTTCCAGACTCATCATCAAAGAATGCTTCATCGCCCATTTCCTTTTTACGTAATTCCGTAACAGTGATTGTATCCATCTTCATTGCTACCATTTCCGTTACAAAAGGCATGCCTTCCGCATTTACAGTGATGCGACCATCATCATTCTCACGATACGTAATGCTGATCATCTTTCCTAACTCATCTAATAAGCTATTTCGTTTATCACGTAAATCGTTTGCATTTTCTTGACGATTGCTTTCATAAAAACAGATCTTATCATTTAACTCAACGATTTCGTCACCGATATCGTTAATTCGTTGCACGTAATTGGATACCTTCGTATTTAAATTTACTTGATATTCACTTAATTGTTTATATATGTTCTCAGCTCGTTCTACGAAACTTACACTTGTTTCTACAAGAGCAGCTCGTTTTACAAGATTGTCTGGTTCCTTTGCTAATTCTTGAAGATTTGTCCAAAATTCTTTCATTGTATCTTGGAAAGCTACACCATTTAGCTCACCCAACAAATTTTCAATTTCACTAGCTGTCTCATATTGAGAATCGTAGAAGCCTTGTCTTCCTAATTCTGTTCGATATGATTTATCTAAAAATGTATCTCTCACCTGACGAACCGTTTGTGTCGATACACCTAAACCTGTCTGCATTGGGGAAATATAAGATTGACCGATTGTTCGATACTGAGACGACTGAAGTACGGTCTGCTGACGAACATAGCCTTGTGTTTCCACATTTGCTAAGTTGTGTGCAGTCGTATTCAGTGCATTTTGACTAGTTTGCAATCCCGAACTCCCTACATATAGACTGCCCATTAGGCCCATGGATTCTCACCTCACTTTACATCAATTTCATTCGCAATTTTACCTATTGTTTCGCATCAAACATCCCTGTTTGCGAAGCAGACATCGAAATTTCCGACGCCCCTCTGGTATAATTGTTACTCCCCGGTGACATCCTTGTACTCTGAATCAAATTCATATTGAATTCGATCATCTCTAGGGATTGCTGTATTAAAGATTTATTTCGATTATTTAGTTCAACCATTGTATTTAAAACACTTTTTAAACTATCATGGATCTCAGATAATTTTTTTTGTTCTTCTGGCTGTTTTTCTAACATTTCAATTATTTTTTTCATTGTTAAGGTACTTGGATTTCTGCTGATTACAGTTCCAATATTAATAACGACCTCTTCTCGCTTGCGTTCAAGTGCATTTATCTTATCCACGATAAACTGCTCCTGATCTGTGATCTGTTGCAAGGAGGTTAGGTCATTATCAATGATTACCTTAGTCTTTTTTGTTGCAATCGGTACCAACTCCTTATACAGTGCCTCTTCCGATTGTAATGTCTGGATCAACTCCTGAATTAAACTTGCCAATTAGCAGCCTCCATTCTTATCTACTGTCTAAAATGGATTACTCAAAGAAATCTTTGATCATCTTATCGGCAATTTCTTCTGTACTTACATTATATTTACCAGATGCCATTCTTTGTTTAATCTCGTTTACTTTATCTTGACGAATGTCAGGAGCCTGAGCTACCACTTGTTTTGCAACCTGAATATCTTTTCCTAATTGTGAAATCTCAACACGGTCTCTCTTGCTAACAGCATTTGATTTCATTACCTTCTGAGTACTGTTTTGCTGATACAACTGACTCACCTTGTTAAATGCATCAATTCGCATACCTTCCACCACCTATTCTACATATTCCCTTATAATTTCATCATCCGTTCTATCCTATTTATCGGAAGAATCAATAGAATCTTTAGTGTCTTTCTTGAAAAAAATAAAAAAAACTTCAAACTTTTTTCTTTTTCGCATAAAAAAGGCTAAGATTGGAAACCAATTCCTTTCCAATTCTTAGCCTTTGTTTACTTACTTTTATTCCTTTTACTTATTTAAAAAGTCCTGTAAAATCTAGTGTTGCAAAATAATCTGCTGGTGTTTCTGCTCGACGGATCATCTGAATAGAACCATCTTCCTTTTTCAACAGTTCTGCCGA
This sequence comes from Clostridiales bacterium, assembly GCA_029098165.1. Taxonomy (GTDB): domain Bacteria; phylum Bacillota; class Clostridia; order Lachnospirales; family Lachnospiraceae; genus Lachnoclostridium. The sequence continues at coordinate 1,924 of JAQXNU010000073.1, read as the reverse complement.
TTTTAACTTTCCATTATAATTATATCCCATTGCAAAACCATGTGCTCCCGTATCGTGAATGACAAGATAATCTCCGATTTCAATCTCTGGAAGCATTCGGTCAATCGCAAATTTATCGTTGTTCTCACAAAGAGATCCCGTTACATCGTACTTATGATCACATGGATCGTTCTCTTTGCCAAGTACGGTAATATGATGGTAGGCACCATACATCGCTGGTCTCATTAAGTTAACCGCGCATGCATCGACTCCTATGTATTCCTTATAAATATGCTTTTCATGAATTGCTTTTGTCACTAGTTCTCCATATGGAGCAAGCATAAATCGTCCAAGTTCCGTAAATAATGCCACGTCGCCTAGGCCGTTCGGTACTAGGATTTCTTCGTATGCTTTACGAACTCCCTCACCGATTACAAATATATCATTTTCTGCTTGGTCAGGACGATAAGGAACGCCAACACCACCAGAAAGGTTGATAAATGTAATGTTAGCTCCCGTTTTCTGTTTTAACTCTACTGCTAATTCAAATAAGGTACGAGCTAATTTCGGATAATAATCGTTAGTAACCGTGTTGCTTACTAAGAAAGAATGAATACCAAAATTTTTAGCGCCAAGAGTCATTAGTTTCTTATAACCTTCAATGAGCTGTTCCTTTGTAAATCCGTACTTTGCATCTCCTGGGTTGTCCATAATGCCATTGCTAACTTCGTAAACTCCACCTGGATTATAACGGCAGGAGATTGTCTCTGGAATGCCACACTCTTCATTAAGAAAATCAATCATTGTATAGTCATCCAAGTTTATGATAGCACCTAACTCTTTCGCTTTCGTATACTCACCTGCCGGAGTATCATTGGAGGAGAACATGATGTTATGTTCCTTTATGCCAACTGCCTCACTCATTAAGAGTTCTGTCATTGAAGAACAGTCCGTTCCACATCCTTCTTCTTTTAAGATCTTAAGTATAAATGGATTAGGAGTCGCTTTCACGGCAAAATATTCTTTAAATCCTTTGTTCCATGAAAATGCCTGTTTTAGTTTTCTTGCATTTTCACGAATTCCTTTTTCATCGTAAATATGAAATGGGGTTGGATAATCTTTCACAATACTGCATACTTCATCAAGCGTTACAAATGGTTTTTTCATAGACAAACCTCTCCTTCGTACTTTTTTCTATATTGTGGTAAATATAGCTTAAAACTTAAAAGAAGTCAATGTTATTAATCATCAAACTTTTTCTCCTAATAGGGTATTTATTGCACATTTTGATGCATTGCCCTTCTCAAAGGTATGATACTTTATACAGAAATCCTGATATTTTTCATTAAATCTCTTTGAATCAAACTGTAACACCTGATCAACGAGTTCTTCTGTACTCATCACCAAAGGACCTGGCGCTTCTTTTACAAAATCAAAATAGAATCCTCTTAACTCATCCTTATACTCTTCTAAATCATAGACATAAAAGATCATCGGTCGTTTTAAAATGGAATAATCGAACATAACAGAAGAATAGTCCGTAATCAGTAAATCAGAAACTAAATAAAGCTCTGAGATATCATAACTAGAATCCATCACACGATAAAAACCATGATATTTTGAGAAGTCCAATTTCTCTTTCACCATGTAATGGTACTTGATTAAAATCACGTAATCCTTTGATAACTTCTCATATAGCAGATCATAATCCAACGGCGCATCCATCTTATAACTTGCCTTATCATAATAAGAATTATCTCTCCATGTCGGAGCATACAATAAAATTTTCTTATCCAATGGCAGATTATATTTCTTCTTTAGCACTAGCAGATCATGTTCATTATTCTTCTGAAACAGCACATCATTTCTAGGGTATCCGATTTCCAACATCTCACCATCAAATGCAAATGCCTGACGAAAGACGTCACTTGAGAATTGATTCTGA